>DATMMJ010000329.1:0-2780 GCA_035569795.1 Puia sp.
TTCCGGTACTTATTACAGTTTACACAGACAAATCCTTTGATTTTATTATTAAAACGCCTCCGGCGGCCGTCCAGTTACTGGAAGCATCCAAAATCCAAAGTGGTTCCAAAGAGCCAAATCGTAACAAAGTTGGAAAAGTTACCTGGGTACAGGTGGAAGCAATAGCGAAGGATAAAATGCCCGACCTCAATTGCTTTACAGTGGAAAGTGCAATGCGCATGGTAGCCGGCACTGCACGCAGTATGGGTATCAATGTGGATGGCAAAGCGCCATGGGATAACTGATTTGTACAACTAATAAAATTTTTGCGAAATGGCAATCACTAAAAAAAGAAAATTGGCTGCGGCTAAAGTGGATAAAAATAAAATGTATTCGCTCAATGAAGCTTCTTCATTGGTAAAACAGGCGAACACTACCAAATTTGATGCATCGGTTGACTTGCACGTGCGCTTGGGTGTTGATCCTAAAAAAGCAGACCAGTCAATTCGTGGAACGGTTAGCCTTCCGCATGGTACCGGCAAGACAAAAAAGGTGCTTGTCCTTTGCACGCCCGATAAAGAAGCGGATGCAAAAGCAGCAGGCGCTGATTATGTTGGCCTTGATGAATTTATTAAGAAAATCGAAGAGGGATGGGTTGATGTCGATGTGATTGTGGCAACACCATCGGTTATGCCCAAGATTGGTAAATTGGGAAAGATACTTGGGCCGCGAAACCTGATGCCTAACCCAAAGACTGGAACAGTTACAAATGATGTGGCGGCAGCCGTAAATGAAGTGAAAGGTGGCAAGATTGCCTTCAAGGTCGATAAGGCCGGTATCATTCACGCTTCTATTGGTCGTGTGAGCTTTACTCCTGAGAAGATAACGGAAAACAGCCAAGAACTGATGAATGCCATCATCAAAGCAAAACCAGCAACAGCAAAAGGCACTTATCTAAAGAGTGTTTTCATGGCATCTTCGATGAGCCCTGGCATTGCAGTTGATACAAAAGCGTTTGCTCACTAAATAAATTTTCGAAAGTGGAGCTGGCCTCCCTTGCTATGGGGAGTTAGCCGCTAATTAGTAAATAAAAAAAAATGACAAAAGAACAAAAAAGCGAAGTGATTGAAGTGTTGAAAGATAAATTCTCTCAATACAACAACTTTTACGTTGCAAATACGGAATCCCTCACAGTGGAGCAGGTGGTTAAATTGCGCCGGATTTGTTTCGACAAAAAAGTGGAAATGAAAGTGGCTAAAAATACCCTGATAAAAAAGGCCTTGGAAAGCCTTGATAGCAAAAGATATGCGGATGTATTTGATTCTTTGCATGGAGTGACAGCTTTGTTATTTTCTGAAAATGCAAAAGAGCCTGCCATTATCATCAGCACATTCCGTAAAGACTCCAAAACAGCAAAGCCGGTACTGAAAGCTGCTTTTATTGATGGGGATGTGTTTGCCGGAAATGACCAGTTGAAAGCATTAACCACCTTAAAGAGCAAGCATGACCTTATTGGAGAGATTATCGGGCTATTGCAATCACCTGCAAAAAATGTAATGAGCGGATTGAATGCACCTGGGAAGTTGGCCGGCTTGATAAAAGCGTTAGAAAACAGAGGAGCAGCAAACTAATTTTTGATTTTTTTTAACATAGTTGGAAACCCAGGCCTGAGGGTTAATAAAGGCAAATTTTTTTAAACCATCCGCCGGAGTTTTAAATAACAATGAAGGCGGAAAAAATTTAATTATTATGGCAGACTTAAAAGTCGTTGCAGAACAGTTAGTAAGCCTGACTGTAAAAGAAGTAAACGAATTAGCTAAAATCCTGAAAGAAGAATATGGCATTGAGCCTGCTGCCGCCGCAGTGGCAGTTGCTGCAGGCCCTGCTGCCAGTGCAGCCGCTGCTCCTGTGGAAAAAACAGCTTTCAACGTAATTTTGAAAGCTCCAGGAGCCAATAAGCTGAACGTGGTTAAGATCGTGAAAGATATGACAGGATTAGGTTTGAAAGAAGCTAAGGATCTAGTCGATGGCGCGCCAAAGCCTATAAAAGAAGGTATTAGCAAAGCAGACGCTGAAGCGTTGGTTTCTAAGCTTAAAGATGCTGGCGCAGACGTGGAATTGAATTAATTTTCTGTTTCCAAATATTTAAAGATCCCGCTTGGATTTACGAGCGGGATTTGCGTTTTTTTGCTGATCCCAAAAACCTGGAGTTTGTAGATAAAGCATTGAAAGGTAAAAGATAATAGAGCAATTTTCAGCTCAAAAATTCTTTTTCCAATTAACCTTTATTCATTACCTTTGCTGTCCTTTTGTACATTCCTAATAGCCATAATATTCTGTCGATTGCTGGATGGACCAGTTGAGAACGAGAAAGTTCTCTTGGATTATATTGCTATGGAAATTTTTGAAGTTAGAACATTTAAAACAGGCTTTAAACAATATGTCTTCAACTAAATTGCAAACCAGGATCAATTTCGGTAAAATAAAACATCTTGCTGAAACTCCTGATCTACTCGAAGTACAGATTCAATCATTCAAAGAATTTTTCCAGCTGGAAACAACTCCGGACAAGCGCAACATTGAAGGTTTGTTCAGGGTGTTCAAAGAAAATTTCCCGATCACTGATACGCGGAATATTTTCATGTTGGAATTTCTTGATTATTTTATTGACCCTCCCCGTTACACGATTGAAGAGTGTATGGAGCGGGGCCTCACTTATGCGGTTCCTTTAAAAGCTAAGCTGCGCTTAAGTTGTAACGACGAAGAGCATGTGGATTTTCAAACCATCGTGCAGGATGTAT
>DATMMJ010000330.1:0-4200 GCA_035569795.1 Puia sp.
TATTGTGCTGGCTGAAAACTTCCAATATCATTTTCTGATCTTGCGTAATGCCAAGCCATTTATTTTTGAAAGTTTGGATGTTGATAGGCATGCCCTCCAGTGAAAGCTCTTTCTGATAGATAAAAACTTTATGCAGCAGGACATCGAGATAGTCATTGATAGTTTTTGCCTCATCGGTTTTGCCTTTCGCTTTGCCTAATCCTGGTGACCATTTTTCCCAGGCAACATATCGCTGCGTGCTATGCTCGTATCTTTTCCCGTCAATAGTTACCCGTAAATAGATGGGGAATAAATTGTCTTCTGTCTTCTTGTCCTTTCTCACATGGAAAAGGGTGCTGATGTGTTCTTCCATTTCTGCTCATTTAATGGTTAAAAATAGGTTTTAGTGACGCCCAAGACAAGATGTCCATTTCGTGGACTCCGCTCCTGTAAAGGGTTTCAGCCTGATTCGGATACCCAGATTGAATTGATTCTCGGGTATCCGAATTGGTATCCGCAGATTTGGAAAGATTTGAAAAGTTCTGACAGGTGCTAAAAACAAAAAAGCTCGTAGATCAACGATTTACGAGCTTCTGATAAATTTTGAAAAGGTTTCCAGCGGAGGGAGAGGGAAATGAACTACTAATACTGAATATTAGCAATCAATTATTTAAGAACTGCAAAAATTACTGCTCCACGAATCGCTCACGTAATATTGATGAGTTATAAGAACTAATACGCTAGAGTAAAATTAGGTAATATTTTGGAAATTATGAATATTTAGTTCTTTACACAGATTACTTAACACCCTCGAGATTTAATTTCCAAAACATGCTTAGAATGATTGTAATTCTTTCAAAACTGTATCTGATCAAAATCCTTGTTATTATCATGTTTGTGCAATCATGCTGTTAGAAAAAACTTTGCGAAATTCTTGGGAGCATTATTATTTGCGGGCAACCCAGAACTGTCTATTTCTTTTTACTCTTACTTTAGTTTTAGCCCTTCAATTTTTATTTTGGTTTCCATTTTTATCGGGATGTCCCTTCCTGCCATCTGAAGGGTGCCTTCCATCTTTGTTGTAATTACACAATTTACAAGCATACCTGTTTTTATGTCCATTCCATAAATTCCATCTGATTCTCCTTTCAGGTCAGATGATACTTCATAACCCATTACACTGGAGGCCAAACTATCACTTTCAATTTGTCCCACAGATTCAATATTTGCAACCCCATCATTTATGGCTTTCAGTGTATAAAAATTCTTCACCACAAAACCGATTTCTTCATTTTCATGAGCGAATAATTTCCATTTATCACCGATATGTACAGCTGAATCAGGAAAGATCTTAAATAACTGGTCCATGTTCTTTTTTACTAGCCTCTGCTCTACCATTTGCTTCCATTGCATCTGTGCCTTAGCCTTATCGGTTACACTCGCATCAACGCGGGACAAAATCTGGTTCGCAATCTCCTGATAGCCACTAACCGATTTCACCTCACCGGCTGAACTAACTGTTGCGACGATATTTGCAGATTTTAATGCACCGAGCATTCTTTCAACTGGATCGATCGAGGTAGCAGCATTTATCGCGTCCATTTCAGATATAGCTTCACCCGTTTTAGTGTATAAATGTATTTTATCATAAGTCATGCCTATTTTGTAATTATCCGAACTGTCCTTAAAAATTTCATAGTTGATTGCAACATCCATCTTTTTAATATTCTCAATCTTATTAGCGTTTACTTCCAAATTCAGTTTAGACTCATTCGTAATCTCAAAATGGTATTTTGACCCTGAGGGAGGAGCAAGCCGCAATTTATAGATCTTATTTTCTCCAGCACTATTTCTGTCAGAACCCGGCTGAATTTTGCATGAGAAAACAAAAATCAAAAAGAATGGCAAAAAGATTCCTTTTTTCATAATTAAATGTGTTTTCAATTAAATCTTAGGTGTTTTTTCATATCTTCTCAACCTTGATCATCTTATCAAAATAACGAACCCTTTTCTTTCAATAACCGTCCCTTTAAAATCTATTCCTCCAGCCATCCAAACATATGTACTAGTATTCTGTAGCTGCCCGCTAATCATTCCATCCCATCCCAATCCTTGATTTTTTGTATAGAATACCCGTTGCCCCCAGCGATCATATATTGCAAAGTATTTAAATTCTTTGATGCCAATCAGGATAGCTTTTAAAATATCGTTATGACCGTCGCCATTTGGTGTGAACGCATTGGGAACAAATATATCAGAAATAGTAAAAACCTTAACAGCAATAGAACTGGTTCCTTCGCACCCATCCGGAGTGGAAGCAGTAACGGTGTAGATGATGTCATTTGTAATAAGTGCTATCGGGTCCTGGACAGTAGGGTCGTTCAACCCTGAAGCTGGAGACCAAACATAACTATCAAAGCCGCTGTTATTTACATCCATTGCATTTAACTGCAAGGGCTGGTTGATAATTACGGAAGTATCATTGCCGGCAAATACTTTTGCGGGTGGTTCTATTTTAACGGTAACACTTGCCGGCTGGATAGATTTACAGTTATTCATGTCCGTTACTGTTAAATAGAAGGTGATCGTTTTCACTGGATTGGTTACTGTTGGGTTCGAAATATCAGGGTTATCCAAGTAGGCGACGGGAGACCACAAATAATCTATCCCGCCACTTCCCTGAAGTTGAATGTTTTTACCATAACAAGTGGATGTGTCCAGCCCGGCATTTGCAACCGGTGCGGGGCTCACAAAAATGGTCAGTGAATCTGTCTTGCTGCAAATTCCTTTGCTCGCTGTTAAATAATATTTTGTCGTTATTGGTGGCGATGCAACTGGCTTCAGGGAAGCAGTATTATTGATACTCGAAGATGGAGACCAAGTAAACGAACTCCCATTCGTGCTTGCGTTTAAAGTTGCGCCGGTCCCCTGACAAATCGAAATACTGACACCTGCAGTTACTGTCAAATTGCTTATTAAAGGCACGATGATTTTCAAGGTATCATTGCAGCCATTTGCATCCATCACTATTAGTGTTTTCATCCCCGTGTCTAAGCCGGGGAATACGCCGCTGTTTTGAAAATTGCTTCCGTCTATTGAATATTGGAAAGGCGTCGTGCCGCCAATATTCAATGCTGTGATTGAACCATCATTGTTCAGACAAGAAGTTGAATTTGCAATTGCATTTATTTTCGGACCTACAGTATTAGTAACTGTTACAATAATTGAGCTTGTTAAACCATCTGCGTCCTTTACAGTAATCGTATATGGTCCCGAGGCCAGGCTATTGAATGTACTGCTCGCCTGAAAATTAACGCCGTCCATAGAGTACTGGTAAGGCGCTGTCCCATTTGTAACAGTCAAATTTATGGAGCCGTTGATATTGCCGCAGGTAGATGGTTGCGATGAAGCGTAAATATTCAGGCAATCATTTTTGACAGCGATCTGCACCGTGCCAGTAAATCCTAGTGCGTCCCTGATAGTGATTGTGTAAGTGCCAGCAACAAGTCCTGCAAAATTATTGTTTGTTTTAAAATTTACACCATCCATTGAATATTGATAAGGCTGAGAACCCTTAAAACCAGCTGCTGTTATGGAGCCATCGTTTTTGACGCAGGTTTCTGCTGAAGATACGGCTTCTACTACTGGGCAACGGTCATATACTGCCGCCTGCAATGAACTGGTTATTCCATTGGCGTCTTTTGCTGTAATGTAATAATTCCCTGGAGCAAGAGCGTTAAAAGTATTGCTGCTCTGGTAATTGATACCATCTATCGTGTAGGTATATGGTGCCGTGCCATTAGCAGCGGTCACTGCGAGGCTGCCATCATTTTGCTTGCAGGCTGCACTCACCGCGATGTATTGGATGATAATCAGGCAATTTTCTGCTAAATTAAACCCATATATATTTATGTTCCCTGAATTGTCTTTGGTGTACAGGTTATAACGACCTGCGGAAAGGTTATTAAAATCACCAGTGGCTTGATAGTTTATGCCGTCCAGCGAATAAAGGTAAGGGCCGGTATACACCCCGGTACTCAAACCAGTTTCAGTTACAGATATGCTGCCATTGTTGCCACACACATAATCGCCTATGCTCATATTAAACTGGTAAAGGCAAAACCGGCTGAAATAAGCAAACGCGACTGCAACCCCGATACAGCCGTTGGCATCTTTAACATAAAAATAATAATCCAACGATGAAGCAAGGTTTGAAAAAGC
>DATMMJ010000331.1:0-3013 GCA_035569795.1 Puia sp.
TTCTTGCGAAAGGAACAAAAAAAGCATTGGCTATTACTACCGATTGCAACAGCCGGTATGTGTATGCCGACCCCTATCAGGGCGCCATGATTGCAGTTGCTGAAGCTGCGAGAAATATTGTTTGCAGCGGTGGCCAGCCTCTGGGCGTAACGAATTGTCTCAATTTCGGAAATCCCTACAATCCGGAAGTGTATTATCAGTTTGTGTTTGCAATAAAAGGCATGGGCGATGCATGCAGAAGATTTGATACGCCTGTAACTGGGGGCAATGTAAGTTTCTACAACCAAAATCCTGATGGTGCGGTATATCCAACTCCGACAATTGGGATGGTTGGTCTGCTTGAAAGCATAAAAGATAAAATGACATTGGATTTTAAACAGGAGAATGATTTGATTTTTTTGATTGGTAAAAGCACAGAGGATATCAACTCATCAGAGTATTTGCATAAAGTGCATGGTGTCCCGTACAGTCCGGCGCCACATTTTGATATAGAAGAAGAAATTGTGTTGCAGCACAAAATCGCTGAATTGATCAAAAAGAAACTTGTCTGCTCAGCGCATGATGTGAGCGAGGGCGGCTTGTTCGTTACTTTGGCCGAATCTGCTTTTAAAAATAATCTCGGGTTCGATGTTGTTGCTGCCGATTATGAAATTCGAAAGGATGCTTACTGGTTTGGCGAATCACAGAGCAGGGTCGTTGTGAGTGTAAAGGCAGACAAGGTAGATGAGTTCAAAAAAATGCTCGGCGATCATCCCCATGAAGAATTGGGATTTGTGACCGCGGGTTCTGTTGAAGTGGACGGGCAGGATTGGGGCAATATTTTTTTCTGGAAAGAAAAATATGATAACGCGATTGCAAATCTGCTTACAGCGACTGCAGCAGAGAACGCACTAGGAGCTTTATAAGATTAAACGCTGATCATCTTGGTAAAAAAAGATTCAACAATAGTAGTGACCGGCGCTGCGGGTTTTATCGGCAGCTGCCTAGCGGAATACCTAAATTACCGAGGCTATAACCATATTATCTTCGTCGATGATTTCAGCCGCGACGACAAGAAGCCAAATTTTGATACCAAAAAAAGCACTGCTAAAGTCGAAAGAGAAAAGTTTTTTGAATGGCTTTTCCTGAATAAGCCCCGGATTGATTTTGTTTTTCATATTGGCGCAAGAACTGACACAACGGAATTTAATTTTGCCGTGCACCAACACCTGAATGTGGAATATTCAAAGAAAATATGGCAATATTGCACGGTACATCAAATCCCGTTAATATATGCCTCGTCGGCTGCAACATACGGCGGCGGGGAATTTGGATATGATGACAGCGCAGCTATCATTCCTTCATTACATCCGCTCAATCCATATGGAGTCTCAAAGAATGAGTTCGACAAATGGGTACTTCATCAGGAAAACCATCCGCCTTTATGGATTGGCTTGAAATTTTTCAACGTGTACGGCCCAAATGAATATCACAAGGGCAGGATGGCAAGTGTGATTTTCCATTCATTTAAGCAGATAAAAAAGGAAGGCATTGTGAAGTTGTTCAGGTCTGGGCGCCCTGATTATAAAGATGGGCAACAGTTGCGGGACTTTGTATACGTGAAAGATGTGATCAAGGTTTGTTACTGGCTGATGCAGCACCAGCCTGCTTCCGGCATTTATAATCTCGGCACAGGAAAAGCAAGGAGCTTTGATGATCTGGCGATCGCAACTTTCAAAGGGTTGGATATGCAAACGCGCATTGAATATATTGATATGCCCGAAGATATCCGCTCAACATACCAATATTTCACAGAGGCAAAAATGCAAAAGCTTCGCAGCGTAGGGTATATGGATGAATTCTACTCTTTAGAAAAAGGGGTGGATGACTACGTAAGGAATTATCTTAGCAAGGGGAAATATTATTGATATCTTATCCATTGCCTGCCGTCGACCCTGTCATAGTTTTCAAAGCTTGTCAGGGTTTTTTATTTAATTTTAAGTGAAACGAAAATATGATGAACAAAAAAATAGCCATCATTGGTGGCGGGAACCTGGGTACCGCGATTGCAGAAGGACTTATTCAAAGCGGTTTTGTTTTGCCAAAACATATCCTTATCACAAAGCGGAATATACAAACGCTTCATTTCCTGGAACGCAAAGGCGTGCTGGTGAGCGATAAGAATGAAGAAGCAGTCCGCTATGCTGACCTTGTTATCCTCGCAGTAAAGCCTTTTCAGGTAAATGATATTTTGGCTTCTCTGAAAAAAGAATTCAAAGAAGAAAAACATGTCTTGGTCTCTGTTATAACGGGCATCAGCATCGAGCATATCGCCGGAATCATCGGCAATAAAATTTCCATTGTGCGGGCTATGCCAAACACAGCCATTGCCATTCAGGAGAGTATGACATGTATCGCTGCCAAAGATGCGAATGAAGAGCAATTGCAATACGTGCATGATATTTTTAATCAGCTTGGCAAAACGGTCAAGATCGATGAAAAGCTGATGGATGCCGCTACTGTGCTGGGCGCTTGCGGTACAGCTTTTGCGATGCGCTATATTAGGGCTAATATTCAAGGCGGGATTGAGATCGGATTTGACGCGGCCACAGCAAATTTGATTGCAGCGCAAACCGTCAAGGGTGCAGCAGAATTATTGTTGAAAAAGGGCTCTCACCCGGAACAGGAAATTGACAAGGTAACCACGCCCAAAGGCTGCACGATTGCGGGCTTGAATGAAATGGAGCACCGCGGTTTCAGTTCTTCATTAATAAAGGGTCTGGTAGCGAGCTATGATAAGATCGCGAAGGATTAATAAAGTTGCCCAGTATCCCAATCCAATACAAATGGTTTGAGATACAGTCCATACTTGATTTTATTGTGGTGGTTGATAATTCCAGTGACAATGGCAGAAGTTCCAAAACCAATCAGTGGAACCATTGGCAATGCTACTGCTGAGTTTCGGTGTTGAGAAATGTTGGAATTTTTACTCCCATAAAAATAAAATGAGTTTCCTTTCCTTTGAAGCTGGAAA
>DATMMJ010000332.1:0-14504 GCA_035569795.1 Puia sp.
AAAATTATTTTGAATGGATTATCATCGAAAAAAAATTATCGGTGCTCTCAGAAAGTGAAAAATTATTGCAGTTTATGATCAGCAATGCAGAGACAAGGTATAAAAATGGCCTTGGCAAGATAAGCGCCTATTATAAAGCAAAAGCTTCGCTTGGCAGTATTGAATACATGCGCGTTGGATTAGAAAATGAACTCATCCAAAAACGGATCGCGCTCAACACACTCATGAACCGGGATAAACAGATAGATTTTTTTATTGATACAAACCTCAAGATAAAAGATTATACGCTTTCAGTATTTGATAGCAGCGTATTTTACGCCAACCGCAGTGATTTAAAAGCGATAGACAAGAAAATCCAGCTTGTATACCTACAGCAAAATGTCGAGCGCGCAGCTTTAAGGCCTCAATTTGGCCTGCGGTATGATCACATGTTCGGATTTGGCGGCCTCCCGATGCAATACACACTAATGGGGATGGCGAAAATACCTGTTAGCTGGTCAACAAAAACGAATAAAGCAAACTTAGAGAGCCTGGAATGGAAGGCGCAGGCATTGCAAGGCCAGAAGGCCTCTATGGCAAATGCCTATTCGGGCATGGCTTATGGCATGCAACAAAATATCGCGGCAAAGAAAAAGCAGATGGATCTCTTCGAGAAGAATATAATCCCTGCATTGAAAAGAAATTATGAGAGCATGCAGCTTGGTTATGGACAGAACACCGAGGAATTATTTGAATTGTACGATGCATGGGAAGCGCTCAACAGCACAGAGCTTGAATACCTAGAGCAGTTACTGCAGCTATTGGGAATGCAGGCAGACCTTGAAAAATTAGTGCAAATAAAATAACGTGATGAAAAAGAAAAAACTTTGGGCATATATGATAATGCTGATCGCAGCCTTATCGCTCGTGCAGGCATGCAACAGCAAAGAGATCAAAAATGATAAAAAAATCACTGCTCCGCAGGATGTGTATACCTGCTCCATGCACCCAGAGGTTTCAGAGCATCATCCGGGCGATTGCCCGATTTGTGGCATGAGGCTCGTTAAGAAAAATACAAAGGCTGTCAGCCTTAACAATATTGAACTGGGGGCATTGCTAAAGCCGAGTAACGAATTTGTGATCGCATCAGTGCAGGTCACGACAATGCAGCAAAAACAAATGAGCATGACCGTTAGAGCTTATGGCACCGTGGAATATGACGCAAGGGCAGCGAGCGCAGTATCTTCCCGTGTCTCAGGCCGCATCGAAAAATTGTATTTACGCTATCGCTACCAACCAGTGAAAGCGGGGCAAAAGATCATGGAAATCTATAGCCCGGAGCTCGTCACCGCACAGCAAAATCTATTATTTGTTTTAAAAAATGACGCAGAGAACATCTCCTTCATCAACGCGGCAAAAGAAAAATTGCTATTGTTGGGTATGAGCGGGGCGGAATTGAATAGGATCATTCAAACAAACAAGCCCTTATATTCAGTGGCCATTTACAGTAACTATAGTGGTCACGTGCACGATGCCAGTATGAGCAATTCCCTTTCTGCAAACGACATGAACAATAATGAAAATTCGACAAAGGAGTTATCGCTTAAAGAAGGCATGTCTGTTCAAAAAGGACAAACGTTGTTCATGATCATGGACCATCATAAAGTCTGGGCAGCATTGCAGGTCTTTCAAGATGACCAACCTCTTGTGCAAAAAGGTAATGCGTTGGCTATCGTTCCTGAAGCAGATACTGCCAGTGTCATCAATAGCACTGTTGATTTTATCGAGCCCTTTTTTCGCGCGGGTAGTAAGACAATTACTGTGCGTGCTTATTTTCACAATATGGCTATGCTCCCGATAGGTAGCCATGTGGTCGCTGATATCCGAACTGGCAACAAACAAGCGTTCTGGCTGCCGCAGTCGGCAGTACTTTCACTTGGCCTCAGCAGCGTTGTGCTCATGAAAAAAAGGGATGGTTTTGTTGCCCATGCGATAATTACAGGCACCCGCTCTGCGGGAGATGTCCAGGTGCTTTCTGGTATAGGCATCCATGATTCAGTTGCGGTGAACGCACAATACCTGATAGACAGTGAAAGCTTTATAAAAACTTCATCAAACTAATGGATATGCATCATTTAAAAATCATTATGATAGCTGTGATTCTTGTTGCTTCCTGCATCCATAAAAAGCAAGGAGAAAAAATTGCAAAAAAAGAGTCATACTACACATGCAGCATGCATCCGCAGGTTATGCAGGATCATCCGGGCAATTGCCCAATCTGCGGGATGAAATTGATAGAAGTGCCTAAGACCAGCACAAATACAAATGAGATACATCTCACTGCCCAACAAATAATGCTTGGTAATATCATTGTTGATACGATCAGAAGTGGAAGCATTGGTGATAGGACGGTGCTTGCGGGTACTTTGAATTTTGACCAACAAAAGCTTTCATCAGTTAGCACAAGGTCGGCTGGAAGAATCGAGAAATTATACACAAAAAATATAGGAGATCACGTGCACAAAGGAGATAAGCTTTACGATTTATATAGTGAGCAGCTTAACAATGCGAAACAGGAATATTTAGGCGCCTTGCAGCAGGCTAAGTCAGCCGGTAACTCCCTGATCAATTATAGCGTATTGGTGGAGAGCTCAAAAAACAAATTGATCTTATGGGGAATGACCCAGCAGCAAATAGATCAGCTTGTCCAAAATAAGCAGGCTTCTGCGCTCACCACATTTTACAGTTCAGAGGATGGCTATATCACTGCGCTGAATGTAAAAGAAGGTGAGTATGTAGCTGAAGGTGGCGCTATTGTCCAACTTGCTGGCCTGACAACACTTTGGGCGGAAGCCGAGGTATACACGACACAACTAAATGGGTTTAGCAAAGGCGGAAAAGTGATCGTACAGGTTCCTGGCCTTAACAATGCACCAATAAACGGAACAATTGATTTTGTGAACCCGGAAATAAATCCTGATACAAGGATAAATCTTGTGCGCGTAACTATTGTAAATAAGAACAATCAATTGCATCCGGGCATGCCGGTGTATATCATAGCGGTCAACAAAAAGCACAACTCCATCACGCTCCCGATCAATGGAGTTTTGATGGACAGCAAAGGAGCGACAGTTTGGGTGCAAACAAAAATTGGTGTGTACGAAGCCCGGATGGTGCAGGTGGGCATAACCGATAACAATATGATCGAGGTACAATCTGGACTCAAAGAAGGTGAGGCAGTTGTAATAAGCGGCGCGTATCTTTTGAACAGCGAATATATTTTTGAGCATGGGGCTGAGCCTATGGCAGGCATGGATATGAGCGGTATGAAAATGTAAAGGTTGTAGACAAATAAGAAACCCTGCAATAGAATTAATTTGAAACCTTCTGGTAAAAGGATATGCACTTTATCTAAAAATTGTCGCACTAAAAGTAATTTTCTTAAGCAAGCCTGCTTGATTAATGATGCTCTCAAATAAGCATTTCGTATATTTAAAAAACATACGACCGGTCCAAATAAAATGCAATATATCGATCCGGGGGAGATCATGCAGTTATTGAATGGGTAAAGCAATGAATTCACAAGTGTTGGAGTTGTACGGATACTTGCGATGTCTTTTTTTAAGAAATGGGCCCCCAGAACCAGAATACATCATCGTTAAATAAATTCTAAATATGAGTACCATAATCACCGGAGTTCATTCGATCATCTATAGTTCTAACCCTGAAGCGGACAAGATTTTTTTTAAAGATATCCTTAAGTTGCCAAACGTAGATATCGGTCATGGCTGGCTTATTTTTGCGCTGCCCCCTTCGGAGATCGCCGTGCATCCCGCAAACGGAAATGTGATGCATGAAATCTATTTGATGTGCGATGACATTAATAAATTCGTTGAGGAAATGTCTGGGTATAAAGTTATATGCAGCGTAATAGAAAATCAGCGGTGGGGGCTTTTGGTATATTTGACTTTGCCTGGCGGGAGCAGGTTGGGGGTGTATGAGCCAAGGCATGCCAGGCCGTGAGGTACCTGCAAGGCAAGGAGCCATGTTACTAGTAAAGCCGATGCCGTTAGTCCGGTAAAGCAGCTTGGTTTTGTATTGATAATGATGTTAAGAACTTTTGCGAGGCCTTATTTGTCTGCTGAACCCCAAACTGCTAGTAGCATACAGCTAACGATTCAATGTCCGGGCCCAATTGCAGCAATATTCTTGCTAGCGGGTTCGCCATTTTTCATTACGTTCCAAACTGTTTTAAATGATGGTCGCAATGTTTATAAATGAATTGTCCTAATTGGGTTTTTGTCATTTTACCAAAAAACCAGTGAGTGAGATTTTCATTTTCAAATGTGCTATACCTTTCAATTAATACTTTCCACTTATCTTTTTCAACTTCCAAATTTTTTATGTCTTCTGTTACTCTAAAAGATGGGGATGTTGGGGCATTCTTTTTAAATGTAGAATTTTCATCTTTGAGGATTCCATTAATTGCCATTTTCCCAAATATTCTTCCTAAATATGACCGATTTACTCTTATGTTACCATAATAATACTCCTCACAAAGCGAACAGTGTCTTACCATTTGTGCTACTGTCATTTTTCCCCAAAGTGCTTTGCTATTTGCAGTTAGTGAATTAATTCTTTTAGTCACTTCATCTCTTGTATTTTTATCAAATATTGATTTCATGCTTACTAATTTATTTGTGCCAATGAAAACCAATTTCCTGAATCGTCAAGGAACAAACCCACATATCCATAAAGTCTTTTGTTGGCGGCTTTTTAAAATTACACCTTTTGATTCTAATTCTTGATAAGTTGCAAGCGCCTCTGTACAAGTAAATACAGCCGCACCAAATGTTCCTTTCTCTATTAAGGATGTCATAGACTGCACAATTTTGACTGCGAAACAGCTCTAGTTCAGCAACCGATACTCGTTCGGCGATTGGCCAACCCATTGCTTGAACAAGCGGGTAAAATGTTGTGGGTACTTAAATCCTAATTCATAGGCAATCTGGCTTACCGTTTTGCTCTGGTCAAATATTTTTTCTTTCGCTACATCAATTACTTTCGATTGAATATATTCCTGCGCTGTTTTACCTGTTTCTTTTTTTATCAGGTCACCAAAATAGCTTGCGGAAAAATGCAATTCATTTGCGCAAAATGCTACAGATGGCAAACCAATGTTCTGTGGTTTATCAGTTTGAAAATATTCGTTCAACAAATGTTCAAACCTTTCTAAAGTTCCTTTACGCACCTTTTCGCGTATAATAAATTGCTGATCGTAAAAACGGATACAATAGTTGAGGAACAATTCGAGGTTGGACACAATTAATCTTTTACTGTGGTTATCTAAAGAATGTTCTAGTTCATATTTAATTTTTGAAAAACACTCCATAACAATTTTTCTTTCTCGTTTTGATAAATGAAGCGCCTCATTCGACTGGTAGCCAAAAAAAGTATACTCCTGGATTTGTTTTCCAAGTGATGTACCGTGTATCAAGTCTGGATGGAAGATTAATGCATAACCTTTAGGCTGATAAACTTCACCATTGCTGTTCATTCCGGCTACCTGTCCTGGTGCTAGAAAAACCAATGTGCCTTCCTGGTAATCATACGTATTCCTTCCATACATTAAATCACCACATTTAACATCCTTTAAGAATATCGTGTAAAAGCCGAAATACATTCTGGAACCTTGGCGTGGATTTGCCTTCGACAAATCAACTACGCTTACCAGCGGATGCAACGTTTCATTGTTGTTGAATTCGTTGTAATTATCGATTGTTTCAAATCTTATTATCTTATCCATAGCCTGTTCGTTTTGTATGATTCAAAATTACCACCTTATTTCTTACTGCATTCATGAGCGTTATCTAATCAGCAATAGTGGTAGATAAAACCGGAATCTATATACAATGCATATGAGCAATTGCCGAGACCTTTGTACTGCAAAGGAAAATAAACGATGCAAAAGATTAAATTAAATAATGGTGTTGAAATGCCAATCTTAGGATTTGGAGTTTTTCAAGTAAAGGATCTGTCAGAATGTGAGCGAAGTGTAATGGATGCCATTCATTCTGGCTATCGGCTGATCGATACTGCGCAGTCGTACGGAAATGAACAGGCTGTTGGTCGTGCTATCAAAAAAAGCGGGCTGCCAAGGAAAGAGCTGTTTATCACAACCAAACTTTGGATACAGGCAAATGGTCACGAGGGAACAAAAAAGGCGTTTGAAAATTCCTTGAAGCGATTGCAATTGGATTATTTGGATTTGTATCTGATTCATCAACCGTTTGGTGATGTGTATGGCGAATGGAGTGCAATGGAGGACTTGTACAAGGAAGAAAGGATCAGAGCAATCGGCGTAAGCAACTTCCATCCGGACAGGTTGATTGATTTGATTATTCATAACGAAATTGTTCCTGCTGTCAATCAAATTGAAACGCATCCTTTTCACCAACAAATCGAAACTCAAAAATTTCTGCAGGATAACAAAGTACAGATAGAAAGTTGGGGCCCGTTTGCGGAAGGTAAGAACAATCTTTTTCGCAATGAGCTGCTTGCTTCGATTGGAAAGAAATACAATAAAACCATTGCACAGGTTGTGATTCGCTGGCTCACTCAAAGGGGCGTTGTCGCAATTCCCAAATCAGTCCGCGAAGAAAGAATGGAAGAGAACTTCAACATCTTTGATTTTGAGCTATGCAGAGAAGATATGGAAGCAATCAAAACACTCGATACAAATGCAAGCCTATTCTTTGACCACCGTGACCCAGCAATGGTAAAATGGCTGGGAGAAAGAAAACTGGAGGATTAATCAAAACAATAACGATGAAAAAAGCATTGTATGTAATGATTTTATTTTCTGTTGCTTCCTGCATTGAAGCAGTAGCGCAAGAAAGCGCTGCATTTCCCAAAGGTGAGATTTCTACCTCTGATAATCATACTGGGAAGATTTGGCTCAATGAATTGAGCAAACCTGATAGTGTTTTGAACTACAGTATAGCTATTGCGGCCTATGAGCCAGGCGCAAAATTAGACTGGCATATTCACCCTGCTGGCCAAACGCTGCTGATTACCGAAGGCACTGGTTATTATCAGGAGAAAGGGAAGCCAGCGCAGATTGTTCATAAAGACGATGTGATTCAATGTAGGCCTGGAATAGCGCACTGGCACGGCGCATCACCCGGAAGTAGCTTTGCATATATCGCAGTTACTCCCGCTCAAAATGGAAAAACAATCTGGTTAAAGCGGGTTACTGAAGGGGGATACCACTCGGTAAAATAAACTGTCTTTATAATCTTTAAAACAAAGAAAAATGAAAATAAAAATCATCGGACTGATTATATCAGTGATAAGCCTGCAATCATCATTTGCACAACAAAACAAATCAAATGAAGAACAAGAAATCATAAGTCTTTCTAAGCAGAAATGGCTTTGGATGGCAGACAAAAATGTAGATTCTTTAAATGTATTATTCGATGAAAAATCTGTTTTTGTTCATATGGGAGGGAGCTGGGGGAAAACACCTGAATTGAACACAATTAAAAGCGGAGGCATTTGGTACAAGAAAGCAGAAGTCTATTCTGTGTCAGTGAATTTCTTTGGTAACACCGCTATCCTTTTAAATGACATCGACTTGTTGGCAGTTGTTGGCGGAAATGAAGTCACAAATCCTTTTATGGTGACTGAGGTATATATCAAAGAAAACGGCAAATGGAAAATGGGATCACTCACATTCTCACATCTGCTTAGGGCGGTTAAAATGAACAAAAATAATCAGCAACAGCGCTAACATCAATTTATATAAATATAAATAGATGCAACCTTTTTAGAACAGGACCAACATTAGCGGGCGGTTCGTTGAGACAAAAGAGGTTGGAACGGAAGTGCAGAAATGCCAAACTTAAAATAAAAGTTATAGAATAGAAGGACTTTACTTTATTTGGACCTGCATCATGCACGACGAATTGCAAACAGTTTCAACAGTAGCAGAGGTGACGAATGATATTTGAATTGCAAAAATCTAGACTTCGATAGAAGCGGTTCAAATTCATTTATTAAAAACTTGTCATGTTATTCTGCAAATATTATTGTCGATGAAAAATTCGCGCAATAATTGATTACTCTGTCCGCAAACTTTTCACAGGGTTGGCCGATGCAGCTCTGATAGTTTGAAAACTGAGCGTCACAATCGCAATAATGATCATGGTGATGCCACTTAACGGGAACATCCACCAGGTTATAATGGTGCGGTAAGCAAAATTGTTCAGCCATTCATGTATAGCCCACCAGGCAGGTGGTGTGGCGATAATAAAAGCAATAGCCACAAGTGTTAAAAAATCTTTAGACAGTATAGATACAATGTTGCCAACTGATGCGCCAAGCACTTTGCGCACACCTATTTCTTTGGTGCGCTGGTTAGTGGTATAAATTACAAGCCCAAGCAGGCCCAGGCAACTGATAAAAATCGTGAGCCCTGTTGCCCATTCCATCAGGCGCTCCATATTTTGCTCAGCTCCATAGGAATCTTTGATGCTTTCATCCTGGAAATTGTAACTAAATTCCGCTTCCGGGTAAATGGTTTTGAATGATTTTTCCATTTGTGCAATGGTTTGTTGCCATTTATCTTTTGCTGCAGCTTGTAATGCTACCACAATGGCTTTGCTATCTACGGTTGAATGAATAAATGCCATCGGCTCGATTATATTGCCTAATGAATGTGCATGAAAGTCTTTCATTACTCCAACGATAGGCATATTTTTATCATCCCACAACAATGTTTTCCCAACAACGTCTTCCGGTTTTTGAAAGCCTAAGAGCCGCTGATATTTTTCATTGATCACAACTTCACGAATGGTATCTGCAGGCAGCAGCTCCCTCCCCGCAATAAGGGGGATATGGAAAAGTTTTAAATAATTATCATCTCCGGCTTTTAATTCCACTTTAGAATGAAGCTGTTTTTTCCCATCGTTGAAATCAATGGATGCGGTCCACCATCCACCCGAGTTGGCAACATCGCTTGCCAGGCTGGCCATTTCAACAGCCGGTAGTTTTTTTACTTCGTTGACCAGTGTTTGCCGGCGAATAGCAGATGTGTCGCTATGGGGAGTGAAAAAACTCATAACAGCTTCCTTGCGAAAACCGAGATCGGCATTGATCATGTAGCGGATTTGTTTGGAAACAAGAAATGTTCCCATGATAAAAAATTGCGCGATCACAAACTGCGACACAGTGAGCGTTTGCCTCATCCATGCTTTGCGTGTGCTCCTTGAATTTGTGTGCGCCTGGTTCTTGAGCACGGCAGCCGCATTCCAGGAAGAAAGCACGATGGATGGATAGATACCTGCCAACAGGCTCACGACGATGGTCAGCA
Organism: Puia sp.; assembly: GCA_035569795.1. GTDB lineage: Bacteria > Bacteroidota > Bacteroidia > Chitinophagales > Chitinophagaceae > Puia. Next base: position 9,353 of record DATMMJ010000332.1, read on the forward strand.
ATGCAAGAAAGATGGCAACCGCCGGATCGGCAATTGAAAAGTGAAATCCACGGGGCATATAATCAGCAAATGCTTTTAGTAGGAGAGGCAACAACAAAAGAGATAAAATGGTTGCAATAAGCGTAACGGTGAAGGTCTCGCTCAAAAACTGGAACACCAGTTGCATACGTGAGCCGCCCATGGTCTTGCGGATACCGATTTCCTTTGCACGCACAGTGGCCTGCGCTGTGGCAAGATTGATAAAATTGATGCAAGCCAGCACTAATAAAAATATAGCGATCGCCATCAGGCCATACAGCATTGTTTTGTTTGACACCGGGCTATCCAAAATACCATAATACTTGTTAAAGTGAACATCGCTTAATGGTTGCAAAGCATAATTCCAGGTGTAATAGTTTTTGCGCTCATCATCCCCTAAATGTTCATCAGCGAGTGCGTGCAGCCTAGCATTAATTGCAGCAGCGCTAGTTCCTTTCGCAAGGCGCACAAACAATTGCTGGTCGCTTGTGGTGGAGCCCCAGCTATCCCAATGAAATTGTTTGCGAAGCCCCTGGCTGTTCAGGATGGTTGCAAGTGAAATAAATTCTTTGAAAGTAAAGTCGGTGTTGCCTTGTTTATCCAGATCCTGCACCACGCCTGCAACCTGTGCAACAACAGTATCATCATAGGTAATGGAGCTGCCCATGATCTGGTCATAAGGCATATTAGGGAAATATAGTTTTGCACGGGTTTCATCCAGCACAACCTGCCCTGATTTTTGTAGTGCGGTTGCGCGCGACCCTGCTAACCAGCGATAAGGGAGCATGTCAAAATAAGATGCATCAGCAAATATGATTTTTTTCTGTGCAGGGAACTTGACCGGTTTGTTTTCACCGGAGCGCCTGACTATTTGTTTGTCCGGGCTATAATAGCGAAAGGCAACAGTAAGGTCAATACCCGTCAACTCTTTTTTTACAGCGTCTATGAGCGAGGCCTGTGAGCCACGTGAATGACCATCACTGCCTTGGAAGGAATAATCACTTATTATCCTATATATCCGTTTCGAATCTGGCACAAAACGATCGAAACTATAATCATAGCGGACCATCAGGAAAATCACGAGCGAAGCACTGATGCCAATAGCCAATCCAAGCACATTAATGACAGTTAGAATCTTATTGCGTTGTAAATTCCGCAAAGCGACGGTCAGGTAATTTCTAAACATGGCTTTAATAGTTGAAGAAGTGATGGACAATGAAAGCTGTATATAGATCTCAGAGTTTACGCTTACCAATTGCATGCCGGAGAAAATATGATTGATTTACAACAATGTATTATATCTGCATCAACGAAGCTGTTCGTTAATGACACATGCAATGCACGTTTTTGATACACATGTAAGGCAAAAAACAAGAGGTATTTATTGAAAAATGCCATGAAATAATGAAATATTCTTCAAACGGGAAAAGCTATATAACAAGAGCATCATATAGGGCCGGAATGTATATTGAATTTACGCCACATTAATAGAAAATTCACGCTAATTACCCAACAAAGTTTTTGGCTGTTTTCGTATCGAAGATCTGGCTGTAGCTGACAGGAGATTTTATTGTATTGGTTTTGAAAAGACGTGTGATTGCTCCCCTATCGCTTTGTATTTTTTGTAGCGCTCGCGACGGAATTACGATTACACGATAGGTTTCGATCCTTGGATACTTATAGCTGAGGCAATTGCGGCGAACCGCAGGGTGGCCCTAATCATGAGAAAAAAAAAATGAAGCGGATGCTTCATTTTTTTATAGCTATCGTTATGTAGGTTTTAGTAATGCTTTACGAGCCGATAAAGAAACCTGACGGGCTCCCCGATTACGCCGCTTGCCAATCTTCTTTTTTTCAAGGCATCTGATTTGTAGTAAGCGAAGGCTTTGGCAGTATCTGACAAGACTGTCACCACGTATATTTTTTTGTTATCGTCCAAGTTGTGTCCAAAGGCCCGGTCCACGATACCGTTATCCATACGTTCCTGCTTGCCATCTTCAAATCCTTTTACCCATGCATCCCAGTCTTTGACCATATACGTGGCCCTGGCACGGAGCGCTGATTCGATTTTCGCAGTATCCTGCCAGGCTTCTGTAACAAGAGTAATCGTTGGGGCGCCGAGAACGCCTCCTTTTTTCATCGCCGTCTTGAGGCCGGGATCTTTTGCAAATGCTTTGGCCTTGGTAGTGTCGTCAGCCCGCAAGATAACAGTGACCATGTTGGAATCCTGAAGACCGCGTCCAATGACAAAATTGTGTAGCCCGTTGGCCAGGCGAGCAGAATCATGCCCTTCATAGGCGGCAAACCATTTGGTAAAGTCAGCCACTTTGTGTGTTACGATCACTACATTTTGGGGTGTCGTAATAATGGTATTTACGACTTGTGCCTTCGCCGCTGTATCAGCCGAAGCAGTAGAGTCCGTGGCGGCTGTTTTTTCGTTGCCACCGGATCCACACGAGGAAAGGAGGAGTACCACCCCAACGTAAAATAGGGAGTTGCAAATTCTGGGAAGCTTCATCGATTTTGAGTTTAAGAGTTAAAAAAATAAAAGAGGAGGTAAGAGCGATTCAGAAGATAAAGTGGCATTAAATGTAGTCATATTAACGGTAAATCCAAATTTTTCTTCAAGTGGGTCCGGCGGTAGCGTTCCCACTGAGCGTAATTAGAATGGGAAAATTGCAATTTTAATAGAATGGTAGAAAATGAGCGGTCATCACTCCGGTCATAAATAAAAGATGCAATACCTGAAGACGGAGATTGACAAATTAAATAAGATCATTGCAGACCGGGATGTAATCGCGAAAACTCCGAAACAAGGCAAGCGTTAAATAACGAGAAGGGAAATGGCAACCTGATACATATACTCGAATTATCTTGTTTTAGATTTTTGCTTTGTCACAAGACCTGCCTTATGAGATTACTTTTCATATAGTTAAGTCAAAATCGTCGCTAGAAACTGAATCGACTGAGAACAACGCCATGAGCACTTGCATTATTTTCCGGAAAGTAAATAAGAATGTTACTGAGCTTCATTGTAATACTGACCAAAGTAGTGTTCGTAATTTCAGGAGTTCAGGATGAAAAAAAGGATGCAGAAAATTATACACTTACTTATAATGGATGCCATTATTATTCTTTGCGCTTTATTAAGGGGTTTCTTACTTATTTGTACAACTTCCGCGCTCGTAAATGGTATGTTTTTGTAGAAGATGTATTAGACAATGATAAAGATGGGTTTCAAGAATTGCTTTTGAACACTACGACATTAATAACCGATTTAGATAACTAGTTTTCAATATGGGAAAAATTTCAAGTAGTGCGCCTTATATCATAAATTAGCATGTTCCGCGGCATACTACTTGAACACCCTAAATATTTATACAGATAATAAAAAAAATGGCAGACAATGTTGAAAAGGCTGGAGAGATTTTAAATGATTCACCAGCTGATGAACCTGAAAAAATATTTGATGCAATTATTGCCACAAACAAACCATCAAATTTAACTCAATCTCAAGATCCTGAAAAAATGGAAGTACATCATCATCCTGAATTACATCATAAACCCAAACCTTGGAAAGAATATTTACTTGAAGGTTTGATGATTTTTCTTGCCGTAACCCTTGGCTTTTTTGCAGAAAATTTCAGGGAATACCGGGCAGAGCGCGAAAATGAAAAACACACTATTGAAAGTTTGTTATTGTGCCTTGCAAGTGACACAATACAATTGGAAAATATTATCGATGAAAATAGAAAAATTATAAATCATTTGGACAACTTCAACAAGTTGAAAAATACGGATATCAGTAAAGAAGACGCTAAAAGAAAGTTCTTAAGTGAATCCATCAACGGGCTTACATCAGATCCGTTTTTCAAAACAAATGATGGCGCTTTAGAGCAGTTAAAATCTTCAGGCATGTTCAGATTAGTTCATAAGCAGCGTATTATTGACAGCATACTTAAATATGATCTAAAAAACAAGTCAACAGTTTATCAGGAAGCTGACTATTATTATATTTTTAAAGAAGCACTAACGTCAATCAGACTAGTGATTGACCTATCTATTTTAAGAGATACGGCTTATTTAAAATATCATTTTACCAATACCGGAATGGGCTTTGAATTTAAAAACATTAATGATATTGCCATCAACACCGACAAAGAAAAAATAAATAATTTGCATAGCATCGCTGCGATATTAGCTGCCGCAATCGACAGTTATGTCGGACATTTAAAAGATCAATTGGCCTATGGCAAAGGACTCATTAATTTTTTAAAAAAGGAATATGATATTGAACTATAAAAGAAGTAGAAGTGACCATCACATATTTCGCACCTGCCTTTTTTATTAATAAATCATATAGATTAACCCAAACAGAATCGAAGTGTAATAAATATATAATCCAACTATGTTCATAATAGACTCTGGCATTCCGTTGTCGGTTATCAGTTCTCAGCTAAGTTCTCGCTTTACGCTTTTAGGTATTTATTGTAAGCTATTTTTGCTAAGCGCTTCGCTAGGCTATTGCTGTCCGCTATTCGCCCAGACGGCCAATTCAGCCACTGTAAAGGAATATCGAAAGATTTTTCCGACCTATCCGTTTTCCGATCCCAGTCCAATCCCGCTTTTTTCCGCCGTGTATCCCTATTTCCGTTATGATGGTTTTACAGACAAGCCAGTGGCAAAGGAATGGATGGTCGTGGAGCTGGAGAATGCGTACATAAAGTTGTTGATCCTGCCGGAGATCGGCGGCAAGATCTGGGCGGCCATCGAGAAATCTACGGGCCGGCCTTTTCTCTATTACAATCACACGGTCAAATTCAGGGACGTCGCCATGCGGGGACCATGGACCAGCGGCGGCCTGGAGGCCAATTACGGGATCTTCGGCCATACACCAAATTGCGCGACCCCTGTCGACTATCTTACCCGGACAAATAGCGATGGCAGTGTCAGTTGCATCATCGGTGCGCTCGACCTGCTGACCCGGAGCAATTGGAGGATTGAGATCAACCTGGCGCCGGACAAGGCATATTTCACCACTCAGTCATTCTGGTACAACGGCACTCCGCTTGAACAACCCTATTATCACTGGATGAATGCGGGTATAAAGGCGCGGGGCAACCTGGAATTCATT
>DATMMJ010000333.1:0-4715 GCA_035569795.1 Puia sp.
TCTGACGGCACGCCCCCCCAAAAGTTTTCAGGCATTCCTGACACCACAATCTCCTGTTTGTTAGCGATGCTTTCGCACACTAAAAAAGCTTTTGTTAATGGTTTCGTCCAGATTCAAGAATGAAAACTTATTTTATGAGACGAATTTTTGCGGGATTCCTTTTCCTGCTTTCACTATCAGCTTGCGTTAATACAAAAAAATTTGGCAGTGTTTGGATCCCGGCTGGCCAGCTTCATTATGAGCGCATCACTGATTTTGATAAACCGCAAGAGGCAATTTTAAAGAAAAAACTCACGAAGTCCGCTATTGCCCAGTTATTTCAGAATTCTGATGGAAGCTTTTTGCCATCCACCATTCATTTTATTGACTCTCCGCAGGTAAAACTTATTTCAAGCAGGCGTCCGACTCAGGACGATGCTGAAAAAACTGGCGCATTCTTCCCACTGCAACATGATGATAACGACAAGTATCATTTGAAAGGCAAGTTGTACAGTTCTTCCCTCTTTAAATACATGGACATTCGTCCGGTTGCTCAAGCCATAGCCATCCCTTTCAAGTTCCGGTTTAGGATCAGTGATGCGTTCCCATCAACGGCGTCCTCTGATTTCAGCGTCGGCTTTGCAATCGGCGAGAAATTTACCAATTGCCGCTACCGTAAGTTTTTTTTCAAAGATGGCGCAGGCAATTATTCGCCATATAATGATTACACATCTCAATGGACATTTAGTCCTGGTGTCTTTATCGCTCCAACTGCCATTGACCTTGATTCTGCTCAAACCGAAGGAAGTGTCTCGATCCCCCGTACAGTCATTGGAGCCACCGCGGGAGTTTTCTTTGTGGCAGGATATAACAGTTTTAATTTGGGTGCAGCGATTGGATTTGATAAAACCTTTGGCAGCGGACCAAAAAACTGGGTTTATAGTGGAAAGCCATGGCTTGGGATCATTTTCGCAGTCGATATTTTCAAATAAATATTCTCGTGGCAGGCATAAATGTGAAACTTTACGCAGAAGAATTATTTTTTGCCTTTATACATACTTTTTTACTTTCAGACCTAGGTTCTGGATTACTTGCCACTGACATTTTCAAAAGTTCATTAAGCAAAGCTTAGAGCTATCCTTTTAATATCAGTTAATAATATAAATAACAAAACCCTTACTGGGTAAGGGCTCAAACAATTGTTTAGCGGAGAGAGAGGGATTGAACCACTGACTATGATGTGTTCTTTTCCAATGTTTTAGAAGCCGTAAATCTTGAGGTATCCGAATCAGTAACTAACCTAAAAAACATTCCAAATATTGCAATACAAATATACTGATTTATTGTTCATGAAAACTTCTCTGAGACAAAAAAATAATATTTTTCCTGTTAAGTCTATTTTGCTTAGCGTAACCTTCTTTTAGTCAGTAAATAATTCGCTGAAAGGGGAAATTGATTGAAGTATGATTACATGAAGAACTCGAAAATGGCAAGTGGAGAATGGATCGTATTCATAACAATACAAAAATTACAATAATAGAATATTGGCTTTCAATAGCTGAAAAATTTCAGGTACTACCCCTTATGTCATAAATTAGTGTGCTGCATGCTATTATTAATACAAAAGATCGATGAACAAATTTCTCCTGACAGTTTTCCTATTGGCATCTTTTCAAGCCTTCCCACAGTTTGACTATGAATTGTTTAAAAGCTTCAACGGAAACAAAACAAAAGAGCTTAATAAGAAACTTATTAGTGCAACAGAATATAAACAGGACAAAAACGTATGGATTAAAATATCTTTACAACGATTCAATTTACAAGGCTTGCCAACGACATTGATTAAATATGACGAGCTTGGAAAAGAGGCACAGAAAAAAGAATTTGTTTATGATTCAGCTCAAAGCATTTTAAAAATTGAAGGCTACAAAAATGGAGTACGTGAAGAGACAACAGAGTTTGAGATAAATTCAGCAAGACAGATAATCTCGTACACTGATTATGTTTACAGTTACTATGACGGGAAAAAAATACTTGTATGGAAAACAATTCTCGAATACAACCCCAATGGAAGAATTAAAAAAACAATCAGATTAGAAGGAGATAAAAAAGACCCGGTGGAAACGAATTTCTATGATACTTCCGGGATATTGGCAAAATCACTTTGGAATCTTGGCGGATTAAGGACAACGAAAATTGAATATATCTGGAATAGCGATAGCACAGAAATGAAAGAACTGCATTATGAAAATGATTCAACAACATACAACACAATTACCCATAAATTTAAAGACAGAAAGGAAATCAAAAAGATAGATTCGCTGGCTTCCACACAACCATTTTACTGGAAGTACGATGACAATGGGAGAATAATTGAAACTAATGAACAATTATTTTATGTTCAATATTTCCAATACGGCCTAAGCGGCTATCTGACAAATAAAACTATCAATGTTCTTTTTTCAGATTCAGGCGAAAAAGACCTTCCCAAAAAAATAGAATTCAAATACGATTATAAATTTAGAAACTAACTGGAGCGAAACATTTTGCAAACAAAAAACAGAAGACAGGGTGGTATTTCCGTCATTAATATTTTTCCGGTATGCATGTGCGTTAGCTTTACGAACAACTAAACCGAGCTCTTAATTGTTCCTATCAAATAATTGAAAACGAGATTTAATCGCAAGCGGTTCTTCCACGTTATTTGACTTCATGAGCTGGTTTTCCCCAATTTCATCTTCTATTTCCTTAATTTCTTTTGTTACTTCATCCATTAGGTCTGAAAGATTTGGAGTTATGAATTTGGAGATATCAGGCAGCGTAAAAGGCGGAAATCTTCTTAGCCATTTCGGTTAAACCTTTTTCATTGTCAAAAGACTATATTCTTCGTAATTAAACTAGGTCAAATGCTTGCTTGCAAAATCTACTAGTATAGCCGATGTCCACTTTTTGTAAATGCACCGATTCAATCAGGAATTTTGCTGCAAGATTTGTTTTTACGAGCATTAGCAGAATAAAGCAGGAATGTACAAGGAATTATCGGCTAGTTAATTTAGTTGCATCCTTAAAAAAGGTATTAAAACGGTTGGCAGTCTGGATAATTTTCATCAACTTCCCTTTGACTCATTTTTTCCTATTAACTAACCAATAAACCTTGGTTGATGGACAGTTCTCAAACCGAAGAAGCCACCGAAGCGGCATTCCTGGCGGACAAACCCTTTGTCAATTGCCATACCCATATTTTTACCGGTGATCATGTGCCACCTTTTCTGGCGAGGTCTTACCTGCCCTTTCCATTTTATGTATTGCTACCGGTTAACCTGATAGTCTGGATTTTTCGCTTGTACAACAACGTTCACCGGGCCGCGTACCAACCGCTGTTCAAACGATTAGAGAGATTACGAACTTTTATTGCGCAAATATTTATCTGGTTAGGATTAATTTCAACGGCAGCCGGCTACTGGCTCACCTTACTTGTCCTTACTTACGCTAATCATATCATTACACATTTTGTTTCAAAACTGGAATTATCATGGATTGTATCACTTCAACACTGGATGGAAAAATGGAATATTTATATTCATTTGCCAAGATTGCGCTGGGAGTTGCTGGTAATAGTAACTAGTTTTTTCTGGTTCCCTTTTGTTCGCAATATGTTTATGGTGGTAGCCAGATTCAGCTGGAAATTTATTGCCAGTCTTCCAGGGAAAAATACCATTGAAATCGCGAAACGTTATTTGGCGATTGGCCGATATGCGTTTCATACGACGCAATCCAGTACGTTTCAGCAATTGCGCAGCCAATATCCTGAGAATACAAAGCTGGTCACATTGCCCATGGACATGGAATATATGAGCGCGGGGCCACCGTTAAAACGATACCGTGACCAGCTTAACGAACTGGTAAAACTGAAACAATCAGAACATGGTGAGGCATTGTTACCATTTATTTTTATTGACCCACGTCGATGCGTTAACCCTGAGAAAGAAAAAAGACATCAAGCTGGCGACAAGATTTTTTTTTCTTACACTTGGGATGGTTCAAAGATAGTGCTGGGTGATTGTTTAATTAAAGATCTTATTGTGGAATATGAGTTTATGGGATTTAAGATTTACCCAGCGCTTGGATACTTTCCATTTGACCCGGCGTTGCTACCGCTATGGAAATACGCCGCAGAGAATGATATCCCTGTCTTAACACATTGTATCCGTGGCACTATTTTTTACCGTGGTCAAAAAAAATGGAGTTGGAACAGACACCCCGTTTTTGAACAGGCAATGGAACCCGACAAAGCACATTCAAAAAAAGTGCAGCTTGCACCGCTTAATTTACCGCAAATGAAAAATGTGGACTTCAGTTATAACTTCACACACCCCATGAATTACCTGTGTTTGCTGAACGAGCCGCTACTAAGGAAAGTGATTGCCAAAGAATTGAAAAAAAATAAGGATTCAAAACTTGCTGAAATATTTGGTTTCACTGACGAAAACACTGCATTATTAAGAGATTTGAGTAACCTGAAAATTTGCCTGGCCCACTTTGGAGGTGACGATGAATGGTTTAAATATTATGAAAATGACCGCTACTTTTTCTCCAATGAACTCACGCAGGACCAGGTAAAAGGAATTGATTTTTTTTGCAATAAAGAGACCGGTGAACGCAAAGACGGCAAGCCCGAACAAATATGGAAATATGCGGACTGGTATACGATCATCTGCAGCATGATGCTGCAATAC
>DATMMJ010000334.1:0-10323 GCA_035569795.1 Puia sp.
ACCAAACATAGTTATTCTTCAGCATGTAATAAAACAGGAAGTTGAAAGGGATGATGAGTATCAGGTTTTGCAGATACCAGAAATTGATCAGAGGCGGGTTGACAAAAGTGGAAAGCAGGTTTGTGAAATTGAAAGAAAGAATCGGCCCGAACCAGTACGTGGTATGGAATACAATAAGGAAGATTTCTTTCATCGCAAAGAAGATCAGAAAGAACGCAACAGTCCAGACAATATAAGGGATCACCAAACTGTGCAACCTTGCCCTTAATTTTTTCAGATAATGGAAATGTTCTTTCGTCTTATAGAAAAAAAGATATCCGGAGATCATGGAAAGAACGGGAGAAGTAATTTCAAACGTGAAATCAATGAGACTGGTATCCAAGCCCTTCTTTGTGATAAAGATGTTTGTGAGCCAGTGATTGACAAGTATAAGGTGTATGATCAGAAACCTGATCTCATCAATGTGCAATAAATTCTTCTTCATAATCCATCATGATAGGTTATATCGCTCAAAGTGTGTATGGCGGCTTCTCCATTTTGCTGGGCAAAAAAAGACGCGGAATACTTTGTTGGTTTTATGGGTGTTAATCAATTTAAAGCTAGGCAGGGAAAGCAAATAATAAAAACCACGGATGTTGCGATTGTAAAAATATTTTATGTTTACCTGCAAAGCAACCTGTCCATGTTAAGTTTGTATGATGCCAATATTAAGTTTGGGTGATTAAAATCTCCAATTCCTAAAAGTTAATAATTTTTGTGAGTCTGGTCTTATGAAATCATTAATTCATGCAACCCATTGTTCTTTGAATTGTGTTAATAATAACTTAGCAACTGCAAAAGTATCCTCAAGAAAAATAACAACTGCATGCATGCTTTAGAAAATCTGAATGATAAACCGATAACGTTTTACAACCAAGCATTTTCGCCGAGCATGAAACATTTTTTTGTTATTGTTTTTTCAAGATTTCTCGTTGTGCTGAAAGATGATTTCAGCGCTATGGCAGTTTTAGCTTACTTCCTTTCACTGAATGTATTCACTATTATCGGTTATTATAAAATCGTCTTCCAGCACTCCTGCCTGAGCGACGTACCACTTTTTTATGCCTTGATCATAATGCTGATCGTTGGGTTATTCACCCATTTTGTTTTTTTAAAGAAACTAAATGCCCCACGGTTTTTAAAAGACATTGACTCTTCTCCTATTTACAAAAGCAGCATAGGCAAGTGGATTACTTTGGTCTACATGACCGTTAGTTTTACCCTCATGCTGATTGTTGTTTGAATTATTCGAGCCCTTTTATCAACTGGCGAATGCTGGCAAAAGACCTGTCCCGTGACTAGGTTTGTAGATTGCGCTTATACACATCATTAAAACCACTCATCCCGGTGTGTTGACTTACGCCAATCACTTTTGTTTCCCTTACAAATGTAATTTCGAGTGAAATCACTGCACACTACTGTGAGCGATTTCAGGTTTACTAAGACAAGATCAGTAGCCTAATGAAATCCTAAAAAGGAATATTGAATAAAGCATAACCAGAGGGAATATTTTTTCATACTTCTAGTTATACTCTATGCCTTTATATCCGACTTATCCGTTCCCACTTTCTCAATTATAGGAATTAATTCAAGGAGATTGTTTATTATATAATCTGGCTTAGCCGAATGAAGTTGCTGCCAAGTATGAGCACCTGTTGTAATACCGATGTTTAGCAGGCACCCTGCGTTTTGTCCTTCCTGTATATCAATAATTGAGTCCCCTACTTTTATGACCTCTCTGGGGTTGGTGATATCAAACTGCGCCATGGCATGTAATATCATGTCCGGGTCAGGGCGGTTTTTCATTACATCAGTGGCAGTAACAAGGCCATCAAATTCAGTTCCTTTATTCCATCCCAATTTTCTTATAAGCGAGTTGGCAGTTTTTTCGTTGTAGCCGGTATTTAGTACCAAAAAAATATTTCGTTGCTTTAGCGCATGAAACAGTTCAACAGCATTATCCTGTGGCAAAATCAGTTCAGAATCATAGGCCTCTGCAAGAAGCACAATAAAGTCTTGATAAATATCATCGGCTAATTTATCGTCCTGTTTTAGGGCAAAGACTTTTAAGATACTTTTTATCGCTTGCAATTTCTCTTTGCCCGCCCCTTCAAGCAAAACCTGATCCAGCGTGAAATCAAATCCTGATTTATTGATTGCCTTTTGCAGGGTCTTATAAACTATATTATTTTCATTTACAGTAGTGCCTGCCATGTCAAAAATTACCATCTTAATCATGAGGTTTACATTTGTTGATTAAAGAAACTATTGTCAGCCAATACAATCCAATTTATGCCGTTCACTCATTTTTATCTAGCCCTTAGAGTTTTGCGTATACTCGCAAATTCCAATGCCTTATCAATCTTGCCTAGTGAAAATTCTTTTTCAATCAGGTATTCAAAAGGTATCTCCGATAATTATTTTCAATAAAGGTAATGCTGACACGATTTTTCTTCCGGTCCATTTTGCAATCACATACCCTGTTGTTTGTGCAATGACTATTGAAAATCTATAGTCAATCCTTAAAAATTGCATACTGGAATAGGTGGCTCCGATATAAGGTTTTCGAAATCCATACATACAAAAATAAGTGCCAATTGCTGCGACTAATGCCCACACAGAGTGAGAGCAAATTTTTTGAATGCCTTTATGAGATGATGGGTTACTCATGGCTACTACTGATTAAATGCCTTGAGCAAAGGGCGCCGTGAAATAAAACTAAAAAACCAATTAAATGGTTATCCTTTCAAGGCACTCAGACCCGCATGTGTGGACGTCCAATTTTCTCCTGGATATTTTGGTAATAATTTTATTTCCCATATTACTGACCGATAGATTATCACCGTCCCCAAGCAGTTCCTTCCAAATTGAGCTCCCTATGGGCTTTAAGTGAATGAACAGCCACCCAGGAAAAAACTATTTTTTTCGATTGTACCAATTTATTACCGCAAGTCTGGACAGCAGATTGATAAGCATATTTTTCCAGATACGTAATGATTTTTTTTGAAGGTATAGGCAACAAGCTACATCTGCAATGTGAGGAAGTTGTTAAGGCAATCTTATGGTATTATTAACTGATGTGGATAATATTGAAAATATATTCTGGATAAGTGTTTTGTTTTCCCTACTTTTTTACCCCCCTATATTTACGGAAAAACTTATCTTTTGTTAATACCGGAACCAACGAGAACATTATAAATTTACAAACTCTCACCAGCCAAATAGGCTATTTTTTCGAAATAGCATTTTTCGCTAAGTCTTCCAATTCACTGGAGGTAATCATGCAATAAACTCGGTTGCATCATTCTGCATTTCAAATGAACTTCAGTTCTAAACCGAGTAGTTTTTGTGGAGCTGACCATTCGATCAGAACTTGTCTTTCAATTTGTTTACGTCTGCCATCAGAGGATAGCTTGAACCCTAAAAAAGAATTAACTATCTCAAATTACAGAGACGACATTCATATTTCCTGGTCAATACCCTCAAAATTTAACATTTTGGACGGGCAAGCAGAAATGCATTATCCAGAGAAATAAATACATATATAAAAAAAATGGTTTCTTTAATTCGTATGAAGCTCAAGGAGGGGTTTTTTAATAGTAATTTAGCATTAAGGATAATGTTGGGGAAATGAAAAAAACGCTTATCTTGCCTCTCCCAGATAAAAATTCTTCTTACAAATCATTTTCAAATTTTGAGTTATGCAAACTACTGAACAGCCGACAAGCCTTCAAAACGTCATACTTGAGCTTGAAAAAAAATATCCCTATTTTAAGAAAATGGATATCTACAGTACAGTTAGCAATGCCTACAAGAAAATACATTCATTATTTAAGCCTCTTACCAGTAGAGAATTGGAAGAAATAAAAAATATCGCGAACCACGATCTGAGCTTATAGTTTGAGATATTTCGGTCGCTCACAAAATCAGCTTTGTATTCTGCCAGCCATTGGTTTTTATTACATGTGCGAACTTGAGCTATTGCACCAGTTTTTTTTGAGCTGTTACGCGTGATAGCAAAGCTTGGCGGATGCTTTGTGCATCACGGTAAAGAATAAAATGATATGGATCCTCGCTTGAAGCAAAGGAGACAACATGAAATTGATTCAAGACCAATCGAGGAATACAAAATTGCGCCCCCTTTTTACATTTTTCAATTCTCAATTGTTTAACAACTACTTAACCCTGCGGTAATAATCAATATACAAAGCAACTTTACCTTCCTTGCCTAAATAATTATACCATGTCTAACGAACACGCCGAACATCACAAAAAAGCAGCCCACCATTCCAAAAAGGCTGCGGAGCATCACGAAGAAGCTGCAACACACTATGAAAAAGGGAATCATCATGAAGCTGCGCATCATGCGCATTCAGCTCATGCACATCATTTGCATGCTGAGGAACATTTGAAAAATGCTGCTAAACATCATGAAGAACATCATGGTGATAAATAATGGCATACCCTTAATCACTTTAATTCTGAGAAGCCGTCCTATCCTTAAAAGCAGGACGGCTTTTTTGTATGTGCATCGTTGCGCTTAGAAACAAAATCATTGGAGCTACATATTTAGTTCGCAATCGCCAGCAAAACATTCTTTTAAAATTCCCTCTTGATCCTTTTTTGGGGACGCCGAAACCCAAGGCATTGAACAAACTATAGAAAAGCTAATAAATCAAATGAGGGACCCGTATCTTGATGGATAAAAATATTAATCTCACGATCCTGAGACAAATGGTATTGCATTGCACTAGCATCTTTGGTGGATGCTCTTGACTCATTTAATATTTAATATCAAGGCCAAGGGTCATTTGAGCAATACCGTTTTGCTGATACCCCATTTTACTGATTTTTCAGGATGATCAGGATCTGGGTTCCATAGACACTCCCTTGCCGTCATCTTACCAGTGACAGCATTTATACTAACCAGTTGGAAAGAGAGTTTTTTTTCATCTTTTGAAGAAAACTTTCCTTTCATTGGAGAATCGACGCGGAAAGTATTTAATGCAACATCATTGTCTGTACCTGTATATACATAGAATTCATTGTAGTTTGAATTGCCATGAAAATACGCTTTGATGTTGGGGTGCTTTTTTAAAAATCGAACCCATCCTTTTTGCTCGATAGTGGTATTTTGTTTGTCGGTGCTGATATCGGATGCATCTTTATAATATTCAGCCAGGAGATTTTCGAATTTGTCTATTGCATTAATATCGTGGGGCGGATTGGGATTACTAAAATGCTTTGCTTCACACTCCGGCTGATCGTGTGCGAAAACAATTATTGGCACTTCTGATGAAATATTTTGAAGATCCATCTCCATCCATATCCTTTCCAGGGAATCTGGCCAAAGATTGACAAACATGAAATGGATGCCAGCGATATTTCTTGAATAATTTATTTTATCCAGTGGATAACGATACGACGTATTTGTTTTAGGCGTTGCAGGTTGCATCATCAAATTGTACACATTGACCATGGAAGCGGCGTCCTGGGCAGGGCTCATAGCCCGGTAAAACCCAACAGCATTGGAGATATCATGATTCCCCGGAATGATAAAAATCTTTGCGGCACCTCCTGAATGATCAATCAGTTTCAATCCCTTCAAATAATCCGTTTGAAATTGCTCCCACGAAACCGTTGCATTTTGAATGGGGATTTCCATTCGGTTAGCGATGTCGCCTCCTTCGACCAAGAAATCTACTGCACCTGCGAGATTGCCGCTGTTGACACCGCTATCCAAGGGAAGCAGTACACTAGAAATGGAGTTTATTTTATCCAGCATCGCTGCATTTACCGTGTGTGCATCAGCGTTGGCAGTCCCCCTGAAACTTGATCTGGTAATTCCATAATGCGCATCAGAAGTAAAAACGAATTGAATAACAACGGAAGAATCCCCTGGTGCTTGCGCGATTATCTTGCATGTAATATGCAGATACAATATAAAAATCCTGGTTATCTTACCCATACATCCAATTGAAAAACGAAGACCCGAATCCTGAGATCGGGCCTACTTGTACTATTATCAATACCTAAATCGGTGTCAATGTTGGTTGCCTCGTCCATTAATTTGATAGCAACCAATATCTCCGCCCGGAGGGGTTACTTCTGTTGCTCCATATACAGGATCTATCGGGACCACCACTAAAGGGGTAATATTGGTATTGCCTTTCCCAATTAAAGCCGAACTGGGCTGCAAATGGAAATTATAGGATCCGACTGCAGTTATTGCATTCAAGGGCATTCCACCGGGCACGGGCAAGGGATAATTTACAAAGGAGGGGTTAAGTTTCTGCACAACAGGTGTCCCGTCATAGGAATTTTGAGATGGGTTAATATAATTCCAGCCTCCCGGAAGGTAAGTAGAAGGATTTGGCAAGTCTGTTGTTTGTGGTTTGGTGCAAACGGTGCCAAATGTAAAGAATTGATTTGCTATCACGAGCGAATCTGCCCACTGGTAGTTGTTTGAGTAAGTTAGATTTGCCGTATCAGCCACTGGATTATCCACTACACGGTAACCTACCGTACAATTGATAAATGCATTATTATAAAATCCTCCTTCAGCCCCTTGCTCATAATCGATACCCCCAGCTCTTGCACCTGCAACAATTTGCACACCACCATTCACAAAGGTGCTGTTGTACATTATGATATTGGTTTCTGGGGCACCGACGGGTTGGCCCTTATTAGATGCCTTTTGACCATTATAAGCAGTACCTATAAAAAAGTTATAGGCTACGGTACCTACAGTGCCTCCTTTCACATTGACACAATCACCACCGCTGCCTCCTGCTTTTTCAAATGTGTTGCGGAAAATGTGCACTTTGCCATCAGAAATGCGCATGCAATCATCAGTGCCTCCATAAACCCAAGAATCTTCCATGATAAAATAGCCATTGGGGTTTTGGAACAAAACGTTGAACGAAGTGCCGGCGCTTTTTCCCACCGCAGGGCCATCTACATTCCCATAAGCAGCCCCGGCAAAATCAATATGTGTCCATTTGAGCACCATCAAGGGACAGGAAGTGTCCCCCATAATCCCTTCCCAGAGTCCAATATGTGCAGAATCACTTGTCAACGGAAGGCCCGGGGTATTGTTCTTGGTTACGCCCGCCACTGTAAATACATTTGGCTGCGCCTGGGTTCCTAGGCTTATCAAAGTACCATGAGCAATAATGCCTGCGCTATTGGTTGAATTAATGGTAACACCCTGTTGTATCATGAGGGTATCTCCCACAGGAATATTGATGGTGCATCCAAGAGTATAGGTCTTTCCTGCAAGCATTACGCCTTTTATTGAGCCGCACAGAGGGGAGGTCTCACTGATTACACCAGTCGGCGCCGGGGCCTTATATACATATATATTCGTTTTATCCTCTGCCCATTTTTTGCATCCTGATAAAAAGAAAATACCTGCGAGGAGGAGCAACGGGATAAATATTTGTTTGCCCTCGTGCAGAGCTATTTTTTTATTTGAGTTCATAAATATTTCAAATTTATTTGAGTGCATATTTTTTATTGCATTTACACCAGTTATCGATTTGAGTGCATCAAAATATTTATTGCTAAATAGTTGATTCCCATTTTTTCATTTAGAACTTAAACCGAAGACCACCAAGAAAACTGAGTTTATAAGTATCTCTTTGGGCAACGGTATAATTACTTCCAGCGTCCTGATATGGTATACTGTATCCGCCGGAGAAATTTTGGTTTACCGAACTGTATGGGAATTTGATATATTCCTTGCTGGGTGCATTGGTTATATTATTCACTTTGCCATAAAACGACAAACGTCTGGTAATTTTTTTCTCTAATGAAAAATCTAACTGGCTGAATGGTTTTTGCCATATGTCCAGGTTATAATAAGGAGATACCTGGGCGATCCTGTCGCCGGTATATGCAAACGCTAATTGAAGCTCTAAACCAATTTTTGGGTTTTTATACAATAAAGATACATTGCCCACATGGTTGGCTTGACCCTGCAATGGCCTGGATTGCGAAGTATATTCTGTCTGATTTCCTACGCCTTGCACAAAAAGATATAAAAGTTTGGTAGTCGTAATCTTGGAGTGGGTATAGGTATAATTGGCAGAAATGCCAAACATCCCGAGGTATTTGGTAAATACGGCTTCAAAACCAAAATTGGTAGCCTGGCTCGTATTCTGTGGCTGTATATATAAGGAGCTCGGACCATAGAGGTTTGTTACAAAATATTCTATCGGGTTTTGCAATTGCTTATAAAAAGCGCCCAATAATAGTTGGTCCGCATGCCCAGGGAATAATTCATAACGAAAATCGAAATTGTCAGCCCTCACATGTTTTAAATAAGGGTTTCCAAGCCTGGTGAACTGCTCATCAGAAGGATCGGTGGTGGGGACAATATCTCCAAAGCCTGGCCTGCTTATGGATTTAAAATAAGACAAGCGAAGATTCTGATTGCTTGTAAGTAAATATTTGAGATGGACCCCGGGCAGGACATCTGTATATTGGATGGTGCCAAAAGCCCCAACAGTAGAAGTAAGAGGCAGGGCGGTATTATAATCGTCTTGAGTATTCTCTATACGCACTCCTGTCAGCAATTGCAAAGACTTTGTAAGCATCAGTTTAGCCTGGATATATCCACTAGCTACCTTTTCATGTGCGGTGTAGGTGTTTGCAGTTGTTGCAGTTACATTCCCGGTCGCTTGCCCCGGGGTCTGAAAATAAAGAGGTACGGCAGCTATTGATGTGAAAGGGGTTCCTGAGCTTGCTGAAGATTGCAGATCGTAAGAAGCATAATAATTGTCCCTTGTTTTATACCTGTATAGTCCTCCCGCCTGGAATTCTATTTCGCGGTTAAAAATCGTCGGTCGATAGTTTATGTTTGCGTAGCCTGCAACGTCCTGATCGGTGTTATGTTGCCAAACACGGCTCATGACATTGGCGGTCCCAACAGGAATAGTGGAATCTTCCTGCGTCACTTTACCATTGCTCGATATTACTTGTAAGTCAAAATTGTAGCTGGCCATATCTGGTATCTGCTGCTTTGCGATGGAATACACTCCACTCCAATCGAGGGTTACTTTACCAGACAACGCATGGTCTCCATGCAAAGTGGCATTATAAATATTCTGGATCTGCCATCTGCTTCTATATCCTGGATTAACAGTTGCCTGGGTAGCCGAAGAATTAAGCCCAACAACGCTATCGGGAGTATATCTTGATTCAAAGGCATTCTGATGCAGGTACATATTGAATAGCGAGATCTTGTTTTTGTCGTTTATTGCATAATCTATTTTATTCTGCAGACCAATCCTGTTTGTCTCGGTGTTGTATTGTCTTACATATGCATCCGATGGATTGAGCGTATTGGCCGCAGGAGAAGGGAGCGGTTGGGCATCCGGCACTAAGCGCTCAGAAATGGATCCTTTATAAAAATTCTGGTAACTTGCTGACAGGATCACCCCGAGTTTTTTATTCAGGAAACGATCCCCCACGGTGAATCCAACAGTGGAATTAATGGGGTTTGACTTACTGGTAAAATTCAGGTTGCCGACAGGAAAGTCAGTCAGCGGATTAGCCACATAACTATTTCCATAAATCTCCGCAGGTGACTTTTTATTGATACCTGAATGGTTGAACTGAGTAAATGGCCTTGTGGAAAATAAAGTAGAATAACCTGCTGCAACGTTAGCACTTAACAAGAACCTGTCCGGAGCGCTTTTCATCACAAGGTTCATCGTACCTCCGATGGCATCTCCTTCCATATTTGGCGTCAATGCTTTTATCACCTCCAGTCTTTCCAGCATTTCTGAAGGGAATATGTCCATTGGGACAAAACGGTATTTATCGTCGGGGCTGGGTATTTTGACCCCGTTTACAAGCGTAGTGTTATAACGCTGATCCATACCCCGGATAATCGCATATCGCCCATCGCCGGTATTGTCGCGCTGAATCGTTACCCCGCTTATTCTTTGCAGCGCATTGGCAACTGTAACGTCAGGAAGCAATTGGATCGTTCTCTCAGATAAGATATTCTGCACCGCATCACTATTCTTTTCCATATTTCTTACAGAATGGTCAGTGGTTTTCCCAGCGTCGCTTACTATAACTTTTGTCAACTCTTTGGCATCAATCTCCAGGGAAATATCAGCCGCATTTACGACCCCATTGTCCGTTAGCCTAATCTCAGAATGCTTTACTGTTTTGTAGCCCGCTAGAGTCACTTCCATTGTATAGGTGCCTGCCTTGATGTTCTTAAGAATATACGAGCCATCCAGATTCACAATGGTTGCATATTTGGTC
>DATMMJ010000335.1:0-3695 GCA_035569795.1 Puia sp.
TAAATGACGACATGAAAATGTTTGTCCTTCAGTTCGCGATGTCAACCTGGTGGGCATCAGATTACAATGCACTGTACAGTGGAGAAAAAGCAAAGATCAACGTTGATTGTCTCACCAATGCTGAAGTGCTTTGCCTCTCTAACATTGACCGGGAAAAGTTATGCCGCGAAATTCATCAAGTTGAACATTTTTTTCGCTGGCGAACGAATAAGGGGTATGTCGCCGCCCAAAGAAGATTATTATCCCATATGAACAATGATGCTAAACAAAGATATGAAGAGCTCATGAATCAATACCCGGCGCTTTACAATATGGTTCCCAAGCATTTGATTGCTGCTTATTTGGGCGTCTCCAGAGAAACGCTCAGTCGGCTTTATAATTCTTAAGATGTGATGCAGATCACAAAACTTAGTTGATCGCTCAAAAGTGATATACATCACATAGTTCCTGGATAATTATTTTTCAGCTTTGTAGAATAATTAAAAACACAGGAATGGAAAATCAAAAATTTGAGATTGTAAGCACACTGAGCAACATAGATTGGGTAGGCAGAAAGATAACGGGAGCACACAATGGCACTATTGCAGTTAAAGAAGGTGAATTAATCCTGACTGACGGTAAGCTTGCTGGCGGAAAATTCATTATTGATACTACCTCCATCAAAATACTAGATATAACCGACCCTACAACGAATGCACAGCTCGCTGGTCATCTGGCCTCTGATGATTTCTTCTCTATTGAAAAATATCCCGAAGCTACTTTGGAAATAACTTCAGTTTCAGGCAATCATGTTGAAGGCAACCTGACCATCAAAGGTATCGCCCGTCCAGTTAATTTTGATGCAGCTGTCAATGTTGACGGGGACACTTTAATCGCAACTGGCAGACTGATGATCGACCGTACTAAATACGAAATGAAATTCCGCTCTGGTAATTTCTTTAAGGATTTGGGTGACACCCTTATCTATGATGATTTTGAGCTTAATGTAAGTATAACCGCAAAAGCCGCCTGATAAACTGTTTCAATATAAAAATTGAAGACATGCCATACCTAAAAATAGAAACAACAAGTGAAGTGGTTACAAGAAACCAAAAGCAAGCCCTGATTGAGGGGGTAACTGACCTTTGGGAGCCGTTCGCAATCTGGGCTAATATGAAAACTGTTTTATTAATCGCATTATTATCCTGCACGTTGCTAATATTAAAAGCACAAAACAAAACTAAAATGGAAACGCAACAAAAAAGTATAGCTGTTATTTCCCAACTTCTGGAAAGCCGCTATTTCAAAGGTATTTACGAAGGAGACACAACATTATTAAGCACTGTCTATCATCCCGGCACACTGCTCTTTGGTGACGTAAAAGGCCAGCCTTATGCGAAAACGCTGGAACAGTACCTCGATGGGGTTCAGAGCCGCCAAAGCCCAAAAGATTCAGGCAAACCGTTCAAAGGGGAAATCTTAAATATCCGAGTGGTAAACTCAATCGCTGTTGCAGAAATAAAGGTGACAATGTATGATTTTGTCTATCAGGAGTTTTTATCTTTTCATAGGATTGATGACAGATGGTTGCTGGTGAGCAAAATGATTTCCGATATAGCCGATCAAACCGCTGGCGCAAAGTCAACAGGAACACAAGTTGCGGGCATTAAAACATTGCTGATAGCTACCATCCATATCCTTCCGGGGTTTGAAAAAGAAGTGAAAGGAGCTTTGAAGACTATGGAAATAGCGAGCAACAAAGAACAAGGCTGTGAACAATTCGCTGCGAATGCCCAAAAGGATTCCCCTCAAACAGTTGTTGTTTATGAAGTCTATAAAAACGATGAAGCTTTTCAATTGCATAAAACTTCACCTCATGCCAAAGCATTCTTTGAGTTTGTAAAAGGGAAAATTGTAAATGACAAAATAGAAACTGTTTTTCTGACAGAATTAAACCGCGCAAAATAAATTGCAATGTGGAATAAAACAAAAGTGACAGAATTATTGGGAATAGCATATCCCATTTTACAAGGTCCATTCGGTGGCAATCTCTCATCTGTTGAACTGGTTTCGACGGTATCTAATGCTGGAGGACTGGGGGGATATGGAGCCTATACACTAAGTCCGCAGGAGCTTATTGAAGTCAATAATAAAATTAAAGCGGCCACCAGCAAACCCTATAATATTAATTTATGGGTTTCAGACAATGATGCACCCAACGGCATGATTAGAGACGAACAGTATGAGATGGCCGTTGAGGTATTCAAACCATATTTCGACGAGGTGGGTATTGGTTTGCCTGAAAAACCGTCCCCATTTAAGTCAAAGTTTGAAAGCCAGGTCCAGGTGATTCTGGACATCCGTCCTAAGCTATTCAGCTTTGTGTTTGGGATACCTTCGGCTGATATCTTGGAAATATGTCATAGGGTTGGAATTTTAACAGCCGGTACTGCTACTACTCTTGATGAGGCGCTTGGCTTGGAGGCAGCCGGAGTTGATATGATCATTGCTTCTGGCTTTGAAGCAGGAGGGCATCGCCCATCGTTCCTTGCACCAGCAGAGTTATCTACAACCGGCACGTTTGTATTGCTCCAACTGATTAAAGAAAAAGTAAAAACTCCGGTTATCGCCGCAGGCGGTATTGCAAACGGGAAAGGGGTTGCCGCAGCACTGGTACTTGGTGCTGATGCTGCGCAGATCGGTACAGCATTCCTGGCAACCGATGAGTCGAATGCCATACCAATTCACAAACAAATGCTGTTTTCGGATACAGCTAAATACACTAACCTTTCGCGAGCATTTACCGGGAGACTCGGCAGGGGAATAGCTAGCCGTATTGCAAAGGACCTGATTCATAAGGAAAATAGCTTTCTGCCCTTCCCGCTTCAGACCCAGTTTATGTCGCATTTAAGGAAGGCGGCCATAGAGCAGGAAAAATGGGACATGATTTTATTTTGGTGCGGCCAGATCGCGCCCGTGCTGAAACATACAAAAGCTGCTGAACTGATGAGGTCCATACTCGAAGAAACAACTGCATACTTCGACCGATTAAAAATCTAAGTCAGTGTGTCTCAGTAAAACGCCGTAAAAATATAATATCATGAACACTTCAAAAGTATGGTATGTAACAGGGGCCTCTCAGGGGCCAGCGGATTTCTAATTTAGTTTCAACATCGTTATGGCTGGAAAAATCCTGATTGTGGAAGATGAGCTGGTTGTAGCCGAAGAAATCCGGTTAACAATAGAACGAGCCGGATATGAATTTTGCGGAATCGCGCCCTCTGTAAACCGTGCGCTTGAACTGGTCAACCAGCAAAAGCCTTGTCTGGTCTTAGTTGACATTTATCTCAAAGGGAATTTATCCGGACTGGATCTTGCTTTTGAATTAAATGAAAAAGACATCCCTTTTCTTTATTTGTCGGCAAATTATGATCATCAAATAATGGAAGTTGCTAAAAGAACACAACCTTACGGATTTGTGTTAAAACCAATTCGGGAAAAGGATTTGCTTATCGCACTCGACATAGCACATTTTCGCTGGGAACAGAAGTCACAATTGAAATTACAATCAACTAAAACATCCATTGACAAAAAAATAAATCAGCAACCAGGAAAGAATTACCTTTTTGAAGATAGAATTAAAACATTAGCTCAAAAAGGTAAAGTATTCGAAGGTATTGTTGGAAAAACACCCCGGATGCAGAAGATATTTGATT
>DATMMJ010000336.1:0-10320 GCA_035569795.1 Puia sp.
AAATTTTGGGTGTAACATTCCAGCAACTAATCCCGTTATTACCTCTGTCGCGGTTCCACGATTGATAGAGGCGGTCTGGCTATTGGTATGGCGAGTGCAATCCTTATTTTATTATGGGTACAAAATGAATTGACCTATGACAGTTTTTATCCAAACAGCGACCGCCTCTATCAATCGTGGAACCGCGACAGAGGTAATAACGGGATTAGTTGCTGGAATGTTACACCCAAAATTTTGGGGCCAACGCTCAAAAAGGATTACCCCGAAATAGAAAAAGCGACCAGGGTAAACTGGGATGAAGCCATTCTTCTCAGTGTGGGCGAAAAAAAGATAAACATTATCGGCTCTATGGTTGACCCCGATTTTCTGACCATGTTTCGGTTCCCATTCATACAGGGAAATATGAACTCGGCGCTTAATAGCCCAGATAATATCGTTATCACGCAAAAACTATCAAAAGAATTGTTCGGCAATGGGGATGCTATGGGAAAAACAATCAGGCTAGATAACAAATATGATTTTAATGTCAGCGCGGTAATGAAAGACCTTCCAAATAACACGGCATTTGATTTTGAATATTTGTTGCCATGGTCGTTTATGCATATAAGAAATGAAGATGATAGCAGCTGGGGGAACAACTCAACACATAATTTTATTTTACTGAAACCCAATGTCAGCATTGCTTCTGTGAATGCTAAGATTCAGAATGTAATCATAAACCATGGCGAGAAAGGCTGGACAACAAAATCATTCCTTTACCCGGTAAGCAGGCTTCGCCTTTTTTCAAATTTTGAAAACGGCGTGGAAAAAGGCGGTAAAATTGAAACTGTGAAAGTATTCACATTGATTGCTGTATTTATTTTACTCATCGCTTGTATCAATTTCATGAACATGAGCACTGCACGGAGCGAAAAGCGTGCAAAGGAAGTTGGCATACGCAAAGTGGTTGGTGCCCGGAAAGAATCTTTAATCGGTCAGTTTATCGGCGAGAGCATTTTGATTGCCTTTATTGCGGGGATACTTGCAATCGTTGTTGTGCAGCTTTGTTTGCCTGCATTTAATTTACTTACAAAAAAACAATTGGTAATTGAATACCCTAATATCTATTTCTGGTTTTCATTCACCGGTTTTATCTTGCTTACCGGAATAATCGCTGGCAGCTATCCTGCTTTTTTTCTTTCCTCTTTCAAACCTGTTTCGATATTAAAAGGCAGTTTCAAAAAAGCGAATGCACTGGTCACTCCCCGCAAAGTGCTTGTGGTATTGCAGTTTACGTTTGCTATCACCCTGATTGTTTGCACTATTGTTATTGAACAGCAAATAAAATACGCGCAAGAAAGAGAATCGGGTTATAATAAAAATAATCTTGTATACACATTTCTTTCTGGCGATATCAAAAAGAATTATGAGATTATAAAAAATGATTTGCTCAGCAAAGGCATTGCGGAATCAGTCAGCAAAACCAGCGCACCGATGACGGCGGGCTGGAGTGACGGTGGTGCCAATTGGCAGGGAAAAGACCCGAATGACAGAACAGACTTTAATTTCTTTAATACTGACGGAAGCATTGTAAGCACTGCCGGATTAACGCTTTTACAAGGGAGAGATATTGACTTGAATAACTATCCCACAGATTCCACTGCAGTTATATTAAATGAAGCTGCAGTAAACGCAATGGGTTTTAAAAACCCTATAGGGCAAATAATAGATCACGGGCATTGGGATGCAGACTGGCATGTGATTGGCGTGGTCAAAGATTTCATTCTGCAGTCCCCTTATGAGCCAGTAAAGCCCATGGTGATACAAGGCCCGAAAGCAGATTGGTTCAACCTGATGCATGTTAAACTCAACAAGGCCAATTCTACTGCAAAGAGTATTGCCGATTTGGAAAAAGTCTTCAAACAATACAATCCCAATTATCCGTTTGAATATTATTTTATAGATGAACAGTATGCAAAAAAATTCAGCGATGAGCAAACAACAGGCACACTAAGCCTTTACTTCGCGGGGCTTACCATTTTTATTTCATGCCTTGGGTTATTTGGACTTGCCACATATATGGCAGAAAACCGCATTAAAGAAATTGGGGTTCGCAAAGTGCTTGGCGCATCCGTTGCGAGCATCGCTACATTATTATCAAAAGATTTTATCAGGCTGGTGATTATCTCGATACTTATTGCTTCGCCGATTGCGTGGTGGTCAATGAGCAAATGGCTTGCAGCCTATAATTATCACATTGATATTTCGTGGTGGATATTTCTTGCAGCCGGATTAATTGCTGTAGTCATTGCAGTGTTCACTGTGAGCTTTCAGGCAAT
Organism: Puia sp.; assembly: GCA_035569795.1. GTDB lineage: Bacteria > Bacteroidota > Bacteroidia > Chitinophagales > Chitinophagaceae > Puia. The sequence goes on from DATMMJ010000336.1 coordinate 2,319, forward strand.
AAAAGCAGCGGTTGCAAACCCGGTGAAAAGTTTAAGGACGGAATAATGTAAAATTCGAAAATGCATCCATGTGAAAAACAAAGTAGTATGCCGTTATGTGTTACCGACACACGAGCATCGCAGATCATAAAACATTAAATAAAAATGGCTATGATTAGAAACTTGCTCCTTGTAGCGATCCGCAATTTTAAAAGGGATAAATGGTATAGCATCCTCAATATTTTGGGACTGATGATTGGTATCACATTCAGCTTGTTTTTGATCTTTTATATCAAAGATGAATTGAGCTACGACCGGTACAATAAGAACGCAGAAAGAATATATAGGATAGCTGCCTACGTTAAAGAACCAGAAAAGGATGAAATGAAATGGGCAAATACTCCCTTCCCGCTAGGCCCTACCCTAAAAAAAGACTATCCGGAAGTGGAGGAAGCGGTACGGTTTGTCGGCAACGACAGGACAATGTATAAGAATGGAGATTTGCGCTTTTATGAAGACAAAGTATTTTATTGCGATAGCAACCTGTTCAGGGTTTTTACATATCAATTTATTGAAGGCAACCCGCAAACTGCGTTGGTTGCGCCCAATTCCATGGTGCTTACACAATCGGTAGCGGAAAAATTCTTTGGTAAAAATAAAAGTACAGTGGGTAAATCATTGCAAAATGATAAAGGGGATGTATATAACATAACGGGAGTGGTAAGAGATGTTCCCGCAAATTCACATATTATCTTCCACGCAGTGATTTCAATAAGCTCTTTGCCCAAAAATTTTGCAAATAACTGGGGAGGGTTCGGTTTTTATAATTATGTTTTACTGAGGCCCAATACAAATGTCGCGGCGTTTGAAAAAAAACTCAGGCCAATGTATGAGAAATATATGGCTCCCATTTTTGCAAAATTTAATATTAAAATTCATTTTGGCGTGCATTGGGTACCCTCTATCCATTTACATTCTGATCTGTCTGGAGAGCCTGAAGAGCTCGGAAGTATTTCTTACATCTATATATTTTCTGCCGTAGCACTATTCATGCTTCTTATCGCTTGTATCAATTACATGAATTTGACTACTGCGCGTTCCGCAAGAAGGGCAAAAGAAATTGGTATCCGAAAAGTAACCGGATCTTCCAAATCACAATTAGTTGGGCAGTTTCTAATTGAGTCTGTATTGACTGCCTTTGTTGCTTTGTTATTAAGCATTTTATTGATAGCATTGCTGTTACCAACATTCAATGTACTTTCCGGTAAATTTATTTCTTTTCGGACACTCTTGCTGCCAGAAACATTGCTGATATTGGTAGGTATTATTTTATTTGTGGGCCTCGTGGCAGGATCTTATCCTGCATTTTACCTCTCCAAATTCAATCCTGTTAATATACTTAAAGGTGGTCTGTCCAAAAGTTCAAGCAACGTCACGCTTCGGCGCGTGCTGGTAGTGGTGCAGTTCTCTATTTCCATGATCATGCTTATCTGTACCTGGGTGGTATATGGGCAGCTAGAATTTCTGCGCAATAAGGATTTGGGTTTTGACAAGCAGCAGGTGCTTGCTTTAACGGCAAATGCTAATAATGATATCCGCAGCAAAATCCTGGCCTTCAAAAATGAAGCAAGGAGAAACCCGCAAGTTCTTTCTTTAAGCACTGCCAGTACAGTTCCCGGCGGCCAGGGTATGGGTTTCAACTTGTACTCGGTAGAATCAAAAAATGGTTTTACTGAGAAGGGAGTGAACAATTATGCCGTGGACGAAGATTATTTCAAAACATTGGGCATGCAACTAAAAAAGGGCAGGAATTTTTCAGGACCTTCTGACACATTGAGAAGCATCATAGTAAACGAAAACATGGTGAAATATTTTGGATGGGATAATGCAATTGGTAAAAAAGTAAAATTCCCCGGAGACACGACAAGTTTTTATTTTGAAGTTGTGGGCGTTGTAAAAGATTTTAATCAGAGCTCATTATACAATCCCATTACGCCGCTCATTTTATTTTATAGGCCCAACAATAACAGCATACAACTTAAATTAGATTCAAAAAATATCGCTATTGCCATTGCAAGCATTGAGAGATCATGGAAAAACACTTTTCCTGATCTTCCCTTTTTATACAGTTTCCTGGATCAGGATTTTGATTCGCAGTATGCGGCCGATCAGGAAAGAGGCAAAATATTTACTGCCTTCTCCATTCTGACTATACTGATAACCTGTCTGGGATTACTCGGACTGATTGCTTTTACTACCCAACAAAGGCAAAAAGAAATCAGCATCCGCAAGATAATGGGTGCAAGGATCACCCAAATCGTTCCATTGATCACAAGGAATTTTGTTTTATTGGTGGGAATTTCCTGCCTAATTGCATTTCCGGTTGCCTATCTATTTATGGATAAGTGGCTGAAATTATTTTCTTACAATACGGGAGTAACTATTGCCCCATTTTTGCTTTCGGCCCTTACCGTTTTGCTGATCACATTGCTGACCGTGATTTTCCACGCAGTAAGGGCAGCAGTGACAAACCCTGCGAAAAGCCTGAGGACAGAATAATTTAAGGGTGTGGGACGGGACCTTAAAAAATAGAGATGATATTTCTTGAATCATAAATAAAACGTAATGCTTAAAAATTATTTTACCATCGCCTTCAGGAATCTCTGGAAAAATAAAATCTATTCCGCTATTAATATCATCGGGCTCGCTATCGGTATGGCTGCCTGCATGGTAATTATGCTTTTTGTTGCTTACGAAAAAAGCTTCGATAATTTTCATACAAAAAACATCTACCGTTTAAACGAAGTGCAAAAGTTTGAAGGCATGGTTTCCAATCAAAAAGTAGGTCTGTCTATGTTCCCCATGGGGCCGACACTAAAAAGTGAATTTCCGGAGATAAAAAATTTTACACGGATCCACTGGGCTGACAAATACCAGTTGACAAATGCGGACAAAAGATTATATTTTCCCCATACCTATTTTGTCGATTCAACTTTTCTTCAATTATTCGATTTTACATTAATAAAAGGAAACAGGCAAACTGCGCTCAGTAAACCAAACAGCGCATTACTGACAGAACAAAGCGCTGAAAAATTATTTGGAAAACAAGACCCGATTGGAAAAACAATCACACACTACAGCGGCGACACAACCAGTTTTGTTGTCACCGGGATTCTGCAGAATGTACCACAAAACTCTCAATTGCAGTTTGATGCATTATTTTCTTTCAGTTCGATATATCAACCCTGGATGTTCACTAACTGGGGAGGCAACTGGTTGGATACTTATTTTGAATTGGCTAACGGCACAAGTGTTGCATCGCTCGAAAAAAAATTCCCTGCGTACCAGAAAAAATATATGGGAGAAGGAGATAACTGGAAGCACTATGATTTATTCCTTCTGCCCCTCAAACAGGTCCATGGCGGAGCGACAGATATTGGATTGGATTATCTCAATTACCAGAAGTTTGATAAAAAATATACAAGCATCTTTTTTTTCATTGCCCTGATCGTGCTCTTGATTGCCTGCGTAAACTTTATGAACCTTTCCACAGCGCGCTCGGCTGAAAGAGCAAAAGAAGTCGGGATTAGAAAAACCATCGGAGCTCTGCGCTGGCAGTTATCCATGCAGTTCCTGAGCGAAGCAGTGCTGTTATCGCTCATCGCTCTTGTGCTCGCCGTCATCCTCGCAAAATTATCCTTGCCATTTGTCAATGAATTAAGCCAGCGCAATCTGTCCCTGCCTCTATTCAGTAATATATGGCTTTTTGGCGCTGTCCTTGCGGGCACTTTGGCTATCGGCATATTGTCAGGTCTATATCCGGCAGCTTATTTGTCCTCTTTTCAGCCGGTGAAAGTGTTGAAGGGCTCGATTCAAATAGGCAAGAATAAAGGGCTTTTGAGAAATATTTTAGTAGTCACGCAATTTGCGAGTGCTATTTTTTTAATGATAGCAACTCTTTTTGCTGTGAAACAATTGCGCTATATGCAAAATCAAGACCCCGGTTTTAGCCGCGATCAGGTAATAACAGTCAACTTTGATGGAGTCACCAGTAGAAAATACGATGTGATAAAACAAGACCTGTTGACTAATAGCTTGGTGTCGGGTGTAACGGCATCGGTTGACCAGCTTGGTAGCCATCTTGATCAAACAGGTGTAGAATTCAAAGGAGACGGGCCTATGCGTCAATTGACGTCAACTTTGCTGGTTGTAGACCCGGATTATTTAAATCTCTATAAAATTTCTCTGTTGTACGGAAAGGGTTTTTCACCAGACAAATCCTCCAACGGTAAAGAATATATTGTTAATGAATCCTTAGGCAAGGAGTTGCTTAAGGATAAGCCACACGGTGAATTATCCTCGCTGATAGGAAAGCATTTTGGATTTGATTCCCTTGGCCATATTGTTGGTATTGCAAAAAACTTCAATTTCAATTCGCTGCATTACAAAATTGAAACGCTTTTCCTATACAATCAAAAGGAATGGGGATTCAACATAATGTCCGTGAAAATAAATGGCTCTAAAGCAAAAGAAGCCATTGCACTGATTCAGTCGGTGTGGCAAAAAAATTTTCCCGACCACCCTTTTGAATACCAGTTTTTGGATGATCATTTTGCCGATGTGTACCGGGCCGATTCACAAGTGAGTACGATTGTTGGGGTCATGGCAGGACTGGCCATTATTATTTCGTGCCTGGGTTTATTTGGCCTTGCTTCTTATTCTGCGGAAAAAAGAATCAAAGAAATAGGCATACGGAAGGTGCTGGGCGCATCTGTGCAAAACATCGTTGGAATGCTTTCCAAAGATTTTTTGAAACGGGTATTCATAGCAACCCTCATTGCATGGCCGCTTGCATGGTTCGCAATGCACAAATGGCTGCAGGATTTTGCATACAGGATACCCATGAGTTGGTGGATATTTTTTGCAGCTGGCATACTGGCCATAATGATTGCATTAGTGACAATCAGCTTCCAGGCAATCAAAGCAGCCATCGCAAACCCTGTAAAAAGTTTAAGAACGGAATAAGGAGGGCCTGTGAGAGCGGGTGGGCGTGAAAAATCAGACGTATCAATAGTAATAATGTAGCCGAATTTTCTAAAGCGTATTTCTAGATCCCATCATCGTAAATGTTTTCATATGCTTAAAAATTATCTTCTTGTAGCGTTGAGAAATTTGAGAAGAAATAAAATATTCTCATGCATAAACATTGTGGGGCTTGCGCTGGGCATAGCCTGCAGCCTGCTGATTATTTTGTGGGTGCAGGATGAACGGAGCATGGATTCTTTTCATGCAAACAGATCCCGGCTATACAATATTTACGAGCGACAGTATTATGACGGAAGGATCGAAGCCGGTTTTTTCACTCCCGGTCAGCTCGCTCAGGAAATGAAAAAGAAAATGCCTGAGATTGAACTGGCCGTCAATTATGGGTTTTATGATAACACATTAACCTTTCAAGGAGGTGATAAAATAATAAAAGAAGAAGGATCCTATGCGAGTGCAGATTTTTTCAGCATGTTCAGCTTCCCATTGTTAATGGGCAAGGCAGCAACCGCATTGAATGATCCCAGCTCCATATCGATTTCTAAAAAAATGGCCATCCATTTTTTTGGGAGCCCAAAAGCAGCAATAGGAAAAGCTATCCGATGTGAAAACAAAAGAGATTTTAAAGTAAGCGCGGTGTTTGAAGATGTTCCTCATACCTCCTCTCTTAAATTTGATTTTCTTATCAACTGGTTTTATTTCCTGGAACAAAATACATGGGCAAAGGACTGGGGCAACAATGGCCCGCAGACAGCCATCATGCTTCGCGCAGATGCAAGCCCTGCCAAAGTTGCAGCCAAAATCAGGAAATTCCTTGATGATTACAATAAAGAACAGGATAAAACTTTTCACATAGAATTGGGCATGCAGCGTTTTGATGAGCTGTATCTGCACAGCGATTTTAAAAATGGGGAAATTGTTGGAGGGCGAAGTGAGTATGTAAAGCTATTTAGCATTATTGCGGTTTTTATATTGCTGATCGCCTGCATTAATTTTATGAACCTTGCAACTGCGCGTTCGGTTAAACGCGCAAAAGAAATCGGCGTGCGCAAAGTGGTTGGCGCTGTTCGCACCGTCCTCATCACTCAATTCATCGGCGAAGCCTTACTACTTTCTTTTTTTGCAACTGTCATCGCACTGTTACTGGCCACACTGATGCTTCCAGTTTTCAACAGCCTGACTCTTAAACAAATTGCGTTCCCTTTCTCTAATTTTATTTTTTGGATTGAACTGCTTGGACTCATAATCGTTACAGGATTTATTTCCGGCAGTTATCCTGCGATGTTCTTGTCATCATTTAATCCGGTTACCGTTTTGAAAGGCGCGATGAAATTCAGCTCTGGCGCTACTTTCTTCCGCAAGGGACTGGTCGTGTTTCAATTTATGCTTTCGATCGTCCTGATCATCGGCACCATCATCGTCTCCAAACAGGTGCATTTTATACAGAATAAAAACCTGGGCTACAGCCGCGAGAATCTTATTTACATCCCGATCGAAGGAGACCTCAGAGACAAATATGCTTTATTTAAGCAAGAAGCACTGAAGACCCCGGGGATAAATGCAGTTACCCGCATGACAGAATCCCCCACTAATCTTGGCAGCAGCACTGGCGGCGTGGATTGGGATGGCAAAGACCCAAATGCAAGACCCATGTTCACGCAAGGTTCCATAGGTTATGATTTTGCAAAAACCATGCAATTGGACATAGCAAAGGGTCGCGATTTCTCAAAAGATTATGGCACAGATTCAGTGGGTTATCTCATTAATGAATCGGCTATGCGCCGGATTGGCTATAAAGATCCAATTGGAAAGCGCTTGACTTTCTGGGGCAAAAAAGGAACCATCATTGGAGTGGTAAAAGATTTCCATTTTATTTCATTGCGACTACCCATTACACCACTAATATTCCGGTTGAATGATGATGAAAATTGGGGCAATGCATTAATAAAAACGGAAGCCGGAAAAACAAAACAGGCACTTGCCGGCCTTGAACAAATTTGTAAAAACCTTAATCCTAAATTTCCTTTTACTTATCAGTTCTGTGATGAGGAATTTGGAAAATTATACAAAAGCGAACAGGTGATCGATAAGCTCTCTAATTATTTCGCATTCCTTGCCATATTTATTTCCTGTCTTGGTTTATTAGGGCTTGCAATGTTCACAGCAGAACAACGCACAAAAGAGATTGGCATCCGCAAAGTGCTTGGGGCAACTGTTTCAGGGCTTTTCCGATTGTTGTCAAAAGAATTCTTACAGCTTGTGATCATCGCACTGGTCATTGCATCTCCTCTTGCATGGTGGGCAATGAACCAATGGCTGGAAGATTATAGTTACCGGACTGAAATAAGCTGGTGGGTTTTTGCAGTCGCAGGATTATTAGCTCTGTTGATTGCGCTGTTCACGGTAAGCGTGCAGGCAATAAAAGCAGCAATGGCAAACCCGGTGAAGAGCTTGAGGGCGGAATAAAAAATCCTATCAAAATGAATTAAATGAGAAAAATGATCTCAAAGGCTTTGAATTGCTTCTTGCTTTTTATAGGCTGCCATTTGGCATATGCTCAGCTTGCTAAATCAAAAGCAGTGCAAATGCCTTTTGCTGGTTGCTATCACATTAAAGTTCACTCACATTAAATCATAAACTGAGCATCATGCTAAAAAATTATTTCAGAGTTGCTATCAGAAGCCTTCTTAAAAGAAAAGGCTATACATTGATTAATGTTCTTGGTTTGGCAACAGGTATGGCCGTTTGCCTGTTGATTGTTTTATATATCCAAAGCGAGCTTGGTTATGACAGTTTTCATAAAAACGGTGATAACATTTATCGGGTAGTGCTCGACAGAAAATACCCTGGCCGATCTACATCTTACTCGATGATCCCACAGTCGATTGGAGAAGCGATTCAGCATGAGTATCCTGAAGTGCAGCAATGCACACGGCTATTTAATTTTTTGGGTAATGGCAATTTTTTTGTAAAAATTGGA
>DATMMJ010000337.1:0-13617 GCA_035569795.1 Puia sp.
ACCCGACCCTACTATTGATGAACAAAAAGTTGCATTTGGCACATCAGGGCATCGCGGTTCCTCATTAAAAAAATCTTTTAATGAATGGCATATACTTGCCATTACGCAGGCGATTTGTCTATACCGAAAACAGCAAAAAACAGAGGGCCCTTTGTTTATCGGTATGGACACACATGCATTATCTGTGTCTGCATTCGCGACCGCCTTGGAAGTGTTGGCCGCAAATGAAGTGGAGCTTATGATTGCTACGGAGAGAGAATATACACCAACGCCAGCTGTCTCACATGCCATTGTCTGTTACAATAAAGACCGCAAATCAGGGTTCGCTGATGGCATTGTCATCACGCCTTCCCACAACCCTCCCTGTGATGGTGGATTCAAATACAATCCTCCGAACGGCGGACCTGCGGCGACGGAAGTGACCAAATGGATAGGTGAAAAGGCGAATGAATTTATCTTAAAACGCCTGGTTAACGTAAAAAGGGTGTCTTACGAAAAGGCCTTGCATGCTTCAACCACTCATCGCTATGATTATTTAGATAATTATATCTCTGATCTTGGAAATGTGGTCAAAATGGATATTATAAGAGATTCAAAAATCACGATTGGCATAGATCCGCTCGGAGGTGCAGGCATTCATTATTGGGAACCTATTGCAGCCCGTTATGGTTTGGATCTTACCCTTGTTAATAAGACGCTGGAACCTGATTTCCGATTTATGCCGGTGGATTGGGATGGGCAGATAAGAATGGATCCTTCCTCAAAATATGCAATGAAAAACCTGGTGTCGCTAAAGGACAATTTTGATATCTCCATGGCTTGCGATACGGATTATGACCGACATGGGATCGTTACAAAAAAGGCGGGATTGCTTCCAAGTAATCATTACCTATCTGTAATGATATTTTATCTTTTTCAGCACAGGCCTCAATGGGCAGCAAAAGCTGTAATCGGGAAAACTGTTGTGAGCACTCAGATGATTGATAAGGTTGCAAAAAAAATAAACAAAAAACTCTATGAGGCGCCAGTTGGATTCAAATGGTTTTCACCAGGTTTGCTTGATGGATCTATTGGCTTTTGTGGCGAAGAAAGCGCAGGCGCTTCTTTTTTGAGGTTGAACGGTGAGGTTTGGACCACAGATAAAGATGGTATCATCGCCGCATTGCTCGCAGCAGAGATCACGGCAACTATCAAAAAAGATCCGGGTGAGATTTATAAGGAGCTTACTGAAGAATTAGGTGATCCTGTTTATGATCGCGTGGAAGCGCCCGCTACATCAGCACAAAAGGAATTGCTTGGAAAACTTTCACCCGAGCAGGTCCATGAAAAAAAGTTAGCCGGCGACGAGATCCTTTCAGTGATAACGAACGCCCCGGGCAATGGCGCAGCAATCCAAGGATTGAAGGTGAGTACTGCAAACGGGTGGTTCGCAGCCCGACCCTCTGGCACGGAAGACATTTACAAAATATACGCTGAGAGTTTCTCAGGCGAAGATCACTTGCGCAAGATCCAGCAAGAAGCCCAATCGATTGTGGATGCAGCTCTAAAACAAAATTAGTGCAAAACCAAAGACCGGCGGCCGGGATCAATAAAACATACCGAACAAAAAAATTCCTCTTGACATCGAAATTAATTCTAGTTACAGAACAAAAGTCTTTAGCATGAAAAAGACAGTGGTAATGTGCTGGTCCTTTTCCCTTTTCTATTGTCTGGCGATTCAAAACAAAAATAACTCCATGGCAACGGGAGACACCAGCACCCCAACCGCAGTTCTTTGGAATTGTCAAAACCAATGTTTTTATTGCTATCAAAATAATGACTGCGCACAAAAAAAATAGCGGAGCATGTACTATATTCCTTGAAGCGATAAAGCTTTTCAGTTTAGCAAGGATGTGCAAAGAGGGGATCCCCCGGATTTTGGTTTTGTTATTGCTAGCAAGCCAAGGGTTTGAGCACTCTTTGGAAAACATTTAAATAAAATGTCCTTCATGCATGTAGAGGGACCCGATAACATAAAACGCCTGTTTTTAGTTTAGAATCCATCAATTCGTCGGATTGCAGGATGTATGAATTATGTAAACTTTTTAAGGTATTTTGTAACTATTTGGAGAGTAAGGAACATAGTTTTACACTTGCGTAAATGAGGTATAGTTATGGTGCGAACTGAATTTTAGCAAAGCCCGCTTTCCATAGGATTTTGGTTTAATTGCAATTTTTTGTGCTTGAATTTTTTTTTTGCATGGATGATATCAAAACTTTTTTTGCATTCCAGGACGGCGAAATAGCTGAATCGGCAAAGTATGATTGGGACATGTCCATCGCATCCACTGTGGAAACGATAAAATGCTTTCTTACGGCATTAATTGAAAAGCACAAGCTTTCCGGTAAAGTATTGATTGAGATCAAAGATGGTTTTCATTTCGTTGATTATGATGTCATCCCGAAACAATATGAGCAGCAATTGAAGCAGGAACTGAATAAAAGATGCTATGTTTTTGAGAGAGAACAGTTCAGTGAACAAAAAATTATCTAGCTTACACACAACATCTGAGTTATGCGATTTTTCTGCCGAGTGTAAGAGCAGCGATGTCGGAATGTTTTTTATCTGCAATATATCATTTGCCTAAGGCATATCTAAAATGAAATTAAATTCCTCGTTGCCAGAAATTGATGCAGGAAAAAAGCCAAAATCTCCCAAGGCCAGAACTGAGCGATCGGGAAAAAATAAATTACAGGACGCCCCTGCAGATCAAAATGATTTGCAAAGCTTGAATGATAAAGCAAAGGAGTCTCCATTTAGCAATTATTACAAAGCAAAAAACAACGACCCGCTTTGAGGCCGTGGGTTATTACTAAATACGCATCATCCCGAATTTTGAAAGCGTTTCAGTTTCATTTGTTGAGCATCTGAACCTCAAGTAGCCTTGAAAATATAGGCATGCTTGCAAAAAATGCAAGATCTCTGCTGCAATGCAACCAGGATGCAAAAATTATCATAAAATGGTCAAAGTGTGAATTATGCAATCATTTAAAAGGATTATGTAATAACCCGTAAATCATTGTCAATTATCTTTCCGCTTTCAAGCTGTAAACAAATCAAAAAGTCAAATATCTCAGTGGCATCGGGTAATAACGTATTCCTTAAAACACCTACCGGTGTGGAAGGGCTCAATGAAATTACGGGAGGTGGTTTTCCCAAAGGCCGCCCCACGCTCATCTGCGGGAGTACCGGATGCGGCAAAACGGTGCTTGCGATTCAATTTCTTATTAAGGGGATTACAGAATACAATGAGCCAGGTGTATTTATGACCTTTGAAGAATCTGCAAATGACTTAACTCAAAATGTAAAATCGCTTGGGTTTGATCTGGATAAACTGGTTGCACAAAAAAAACTAAAGATCGATCATGTACGAGTAGAAAGATCAGAGATACAGGAGACGGGCGAATATGATCTGGAAGGGTTGTTTATCAGGCTAAATTATGCAATTGATTCAATAGGTGCAAAAAGAGTGGTACTCGACACCATTGAATCATTATTTTCCGGTCTGCAGAACACGACCATACTTCGCTCTGAGATCCGCAGGCTTTTTCAGTGGTTAAGAGATAAGGGAGTCACCACAATAATAACCGGTGAACGCGGAAATACAAGCCTGACGCGTCAGGGCCTGGAAGAATACGTTTCTGATTGCGTAATCTTGCTGGACTTCCGGGTAATCGAACAGATTGCCACAAGACGCTTGCGGATCGTTAAGTACAGGGGCTCTACACACGGCACCAATGAGTACCCGTTCTTGATCGACGAAAATGGGGTTTCGGTTCTTCCCATTACCTCACTAAAACTTGAACATACAACGTCCACGGAAATCATATCAACGGGGCTTCCTGGCCTCGATCAATTGTTCAATGGGGGTGGATACTACAGAGGGAACTGTACGCTCATCACCGGGGCTGCTGGGACAGCAAAAACCATTCTTGCCGCATATTTCGCGTTAAGCAACTGCAAGCGAAAAGAACGAGTGCTTTATTTTTCATTCGAAGAATCCCCTGCTCAGTTTGTAAGGAATATGTTATCGTTGGGCATTAACCTGAAGCCATACATAAAGTCTAAACTTTTATTGATCCATTCCTCGCGCCCTTCACTTCATGGCCTTGAAATGCACCTTTTATCACTACACAAATATATACGGAATTTTAAGCCGAATACGGTCATCATTGACCCCATCAGCAGCCTGATTACAGTAGGCAGCGGAGGGGAAGTGAGGGCGATGCTCTCCAGATTAATGGATATGCTAAAAGTAAATCATATCAGCGCCTTGTTCACTTCGCTTACCCATGAGCAGTCCACCAACTATGGCGGTACTGCGGAGGAAGCTATATTCTCGTTAGTAGATACATGGATCAGGCTCAGGAATGAAGAAGACAAAAAAGAAAGGATACGCAGCCTATATATTGTGAAATCCCGCGGAATGGGGCATTCCAGCGCAGTAAAAATTTTTATTATCACCAGTCACGGAATTAAATTAATTAACTCAGAGCCACCCGTAGCTAAATCAGGTCATAACGGCTCTGCAAAACTGGAACTGCTTTCTGCAAACGGTACAAAAGATAAACTTTAAAAGTGGTCATTATGGGAAAGCAGGAATACTGGGAACTTTGGTTATACATAGCCGGGCAAAGCCCTAAATCAATCCTTGCTCTGGAAAATATTACAAAATACAGCAAGGAGCATATCAAAGTAAACTACTCTATCGAAGTTATCGACCTACTGAAGAGCCCTCAACTAGCGGAAAACGATCAGATTTTTGCTATTCCAACATTAGTAAGAAAAATCCCAAAACCTTTGAGAAGGATTATTGGGGATTTGTCTGATATGAACAAAGTATTGCTGGGATTAAATATTCGCCAAGCAGGAGGAGCCGATGGAAAATAAATCACTATCTGAAATTGCGGTGAAGGAAAAAATGATCCTGCAATTGTATACCACCGGCATGTCGGAAAATTCGATGCTTGCAATTAAAAATATCACGAAATTCTGCAGCCAATTTCTTAAAGACGAGGTTGACCTGGAAATAATAGATATTTATAAAAACCCATGCGTTGCCCAAGAGCAGAAGATTGTTTTCAGCCCTTCGCTCATTAGGCAGTTCCCGCTGCCGAAGAAGACCTTAATTGGCGATCTTTCAGATACTAAAAGAGTAATGCTTGGCCTGGGCATCACTTTCAAAGAATGACAAATGCGTACAGCAACAACAGAAGATTTATTATCTAAAATGGAAGGTCTTCAAATGCAACTTTCCGAAGCGCATGAAGCAATAGATGCAATTAAAAGCGGATCAGTGGACGCCTTTGCCATGTCCAAAAATGGTAGGGCTGAAGTGTTCACCCTGCAAAGCTTGGATTTTGCTTACCGTGTTTTGATTGAAAAATTCGGCGAAGGTGCATTGAATTTGACACATGATGGATTGATTGTTTATAGCAATAGCTATTTTTCCAGATTAATAAATAAACCTAATGAAAAAGTGACAGGATCAAACATCCAGGATTATATTTCCAAAGATATGCGGGGAAAATTCCGGGAACATTTTGCCTTAGCACTTCAGGGCAACAGCAAAACAGAAATCACGCTGTCAGTAAATAAAAAAAGGATCCCTGTTTATATTTCACTCACAAGCCTTCAGCCCCAGGTAGCTGCTGTAGGGATGATCATAACAGACCTTTCCGAAAAGAAACGCAATGAACAAATCCTGCAGAAAAAAAATCAGGAACTGGAGTATTTAAATAAAAGCCTGGATCAGTTTGCCTCCATCGCCTCTCATGACCTGCAAGAGCCTTTGAGGAAAATACAAAATTTTACATCTCTGTTCAATCAGCGTTTTGGCGATATTCAGCCCGATGGTGCCAAAGAACTGATCTGCAAGATCAAAGGAGCCGCCGAAAGAATGTCTCTGCTTATCAAAGATGTCTTAAATTTTTCACGGATAGCGCATTCAGAAAATATGTTTGTCGAAACTGATCTGAACCATATTTTGAACAATACTTTGGAAGATTTCAATCTGCTTATTCATGAAAAAAATGCTTCTGTCACAAAAGGGCATCTGCCTATTATTGAAGCGATCCCTTTGCAGATGAACCAGCTCTTCTACAATTTGATAGGCAATGCGCTAAAATTTTCTAAAAATGGTACTGCACCAGCAATCAGCATTTCTTCCAGGATGCTCAAAAGCGAAGAAATCCAAAAGAATATCCATTTAAAATTCAATTTAAAAAGCCATCTTTCCTATGTACAGATTGCTATCACCGACAATGGAATTGGGTTTGAAAAACAATTTGCTGAACAGATCTTCCAGATCTTTGAACGATTGAACAATCAACAACAATATTCAGGAACGGGAATAGGTTTGGCATTATGTCAAAAAATTGCAGTGCACCATCAGGGAGGTATCTATGCAGAAGCCAGAGAAAATAATGGTGCAACATTTTATACCCTGCTCCCATTAGCTCAATCTGCTATCGATATGGCTGGTTAAGCAAGCAAATAATAATCGATAAAATATCAACATGTGTACAACTGACTTTAAAGGCAAAATATTGATGATATGAAAAAGAATACTACCATATTTCTTGTGGATGATGACGAAGACGACAGGAGTCTATTTATTGAATCTGCAAAACAAGTAGCTGATAACATTACATGTGTTACTGCGAGTGATGGCCAGGAAGCATTGAGGCTTTTGAAAGATGAGCAAAATCCGCTTCCTGATTATATATTCCTAGATCTCAGGATGCCTCGGGTGAGCGGAAAACAATGTTTGGAAGAAATCAGGAAAGACAAAAGGCTACGCAATATCCCCGTCTTCATATATACTACGTCAAGAGAAGTTAAAGACTCGATAGAACTCAAAAAACATGGAGCTGTGCATTTTATAAGTAAGCCGGCTGACCCCGGTGAAGTATATTACATTTTGTCTTCGGTGCTGAATGAGAAATGGGAGCAACTTGAAATGCGATAAAACGATTGCCTATTTTATTTTTGTCATCAGTTGGATAGCTGGGTGATAAAAAATCTCTCCCTTGTTATTCGCAATCCATTTCAACCAGTCATGGGTAATAAAGACAGCATACGTTGCAAGTTATTTTGCTTTCAAATTTTACAAGCAGGTCATTGTCGTCAGCAACAAACGCCTTTTTTGGATTTTTATAAGTGCTGGTTCACTTATTTGTTTTCGCCCCATTTCCAGTAGCGGATTTCAGGCATGTCTTAGCCGTACTCGTTAATGTAATGCTTGTGCTCTATTAGTGAAATCGGTTGCGGTCATTTTGCACACGCATGTAGAAAGGTGTGGTGATAGTGCCTTCTTCTTTGTAACCACAAACATCCAGATTGCGATTGGTCCTTCGATGGTATGATTTGAGCCAAGATGTCTCTAAGTGAGAGCGAAAATGGGGAAATTTAACTATGCGTGATTATTGGGGCATATCGCAATCGTCAACAGAAATACCGATTCTTCAATGGCGATTAAAGTATGCTTGGTGTCTTCATGGATGGTTATCAAACTCCCTTTCTTGAGCATGACAGACTCGCTTTGCGTTTGAAAATTTACTTTTCCTTCAATTAGCTGGACGCTGATCACATTGCCCGATTGATGAAAATTAATTTCTGATTGCCCGTGCAGTGCGATGAGCACAATCCGCATAAATGAACTTTTCATCAGCGTGACGGCCGTGCGCTCTCCCATTTTCCAGGTGTCTTCCTGTTTAAGCTTTTCCACGGCTTCAGTCAATTCAAAGCAGAGCAATGCTGCATCGAGCAACCTATCGGGTGTATGCAGAGAGAGCGTATTATTTATCGTGTCAGTATTCATTTATTCATAGTATAAGTAAAACGGTTGGAAATATCACTAGAACTGTCAATCTGAAAACTATCCTCATAACCCATGAAGTTGGGCAGGACTTTTATCCTCTGAGAAATCTTAACTCCAAATTTAGTGTCCAGCATGAGTTTTCGATTTTCATTGAGGGCCTTCTCAAAGCTTTGCAGCGCCAATTTGTAATGTCCGTCATTTTCATTGCGAACACCTTCCCTGTATAATTCTGTACTGTTGATTTGTTTATATCTGAGGATGATAACCGCAACAAGGGCAGCGGTTATCGAAAAGATGGTCAGGGCCAGGTAAAGAGAAGAAATCATCTTTTTATTATTTTATATTTTTTGTTCGATGTAAGCTAAACTTAAAATCGGGATGCTGGTTAAAATGTGTGAATGATGTAATATATTTCCATAGTTATATAACATTTGACGTGCCGCCAAATAGGATCTTCGTATTTTACCAACTTGCTCTCCAATTGTCAAGAGTCACAATGTATAAGAACATGTAATCATGCAAGCCGTAAAGATTCTTATTGTTGCCACATCGCATGAAAAACTGGGTGATACAGGCCGTAAGACGGGATTATGGCTACAGGAACTGGCTATTCCATATTATATCTTCCGAGAATCCGGGGCAGTCATTACGCTTGTCTCACCAAAAGGAGGAAGAGTACCTCTGGAACCGAAAAGCGAATCCATTATTGCTGCAAGTTCAACGACGAAACGTTTTCTAAAAGACCCGGAAGCGATTTCCATGTTGAAAAATTCCATTGCTTTGAGCACCCAAAAAGCGGAAGATTTTGACTTAGTATTCCTCCCTGGCGGTCATGGCCCGATGTGGGACTTTACGGACAATGGATCGTTAAAGAAATTGCTCGAGGATTTTAATCGGCAGGACAAACTTATTGGCGCCGTATGCCACGGCGTGGCAGGGCTGCTAAGCCCGGTAAATTCAGCAGGAGAGCCATTAGTGAAAGGCAGACAGGTCACAAGTTTCAGCAACTCTGAAGAGCTAGCATCGGGATTAGAAACTGTAGTGCCGTTCCTGCTTGAATCTGCCCTGGTTGGATTGGGCGCTAGCTATACCAGAAAGCCAGATTTTTTAAGCCATCTCGTGATTGACGGCAATATCATTACGGGACAAAATCCTGCTTCTTCGATGGAGGTGGCCCTGAAACTTTTGCATTGCATGAAAAAGTCAATAAAAAACTCGGCAGCGACAGCGCGTTGAGCAAAGGCCAAAAGCAAACGGGTCCCATGGGATTTCGGTAGTATTGGTTGCAGTGAATTTATTCTTTAAAATCAGCATCAGCATTACAGTTATTCAATAAAAAATACTTCCTCCCAATGATCCGTTTATACAATTGCACAGAAACATTATATAATTCACACACTATAAGCAAGCAATTTGTTATTGTTTAGATGTATTTTAAAAATAAGCGATAACGTTAAAAAAATTAGGCTACATTTCCTGCCAACAGTTGCTGCGGGACAGAAATTCAATATCAAACCCAAGTGAGAGATAAATAGCATTCAAAAAGATTATGTCTGAAATATTTCTTAAAAAAGATCAATAAAAAACAAAATGACAACATCAAAAAATTTAGGCATTTGGATGGATCACGCTAGAGCCAACTTAATGGAATACACAGTTGATCCAATACTCACAAAGGTCATTGAATCAAAATTTACTCACGAACAAAAAGAGCATAGCTTGAACAAGAGCGAAAACCTGATGCATAATAAGGAGCAGCATGAGCTCTCAGATTATTACAAAAAGTTGGGCGAGGTGATCAGGAATTATACAGATGTGATTCTCTTTGGGCCGACTGGGGCAAAATTCGAACTACTAAACGTCTTGAGGGCTGATCATAACTTCGAGAAAATAAAAATAGAAACTAAGCAGGCTGATAAAATGTCGGAGAACCAGCAACATGCTTTTGTAAGAAAATATTTTTCAGAGCACTGATTTCAATATTATAAAGAGTTTTCACAAAAAGAAATGGTTTGTTCTGTTTTTGTACAAAAAGGGAAAATTGCTCCTATTTATTTTTGTAGAATATCTTTTTGAAGATAGGCATTTAGGTGAAATGTAAGGATCAAAAAGACCATTGAATCAAAGTTCAGACTTGTAGTGGATTTCTCATCAGCCATCCTGCACGCTTATAAGGGCCAACAAAATAATATGAACCTTATAATAAAGCTTCACCGGGCTTTGCGCCTGGCAACTGAAAATTTTCAAATTTAAAATTACCGGTATTGGAAAACCCGTGGGGATGCATGCACAATTGCTCCTGCGCCCAGTATTAGTCTATAGTAAATCATTCATTTTCCGGAAAGAACGAGATTCTCTAAAAATGATTGGGAAATGTAAGACTGCACTCATCGACCTTAGTAGTAAATACCCGCAATAGAACGGTAAGCAAAAAAATTGAAACTAAATTTGGGGAATATATTACTTTGCGAACTCTGCTCGGTGGTTGGAAAATACTTAACCCCTTTTCATGCAATGAATACAGAATCACACAAAACAAATTCAAATTTAATTAAGGATGTTATAATAGGAATGTCCGATGGACTCACGGTTCCTTTTGCGCTTACTGCGGGATTGAGCGGAGTGTTGAATACAAATCATCTCATTATTGTCTCCGGTTTATCTGAAATAGCCGCAGGCTGCATTTCCATGGGGCTTGGAGGATTCCTTGCAGGCCAATCAGAGGTGGAGCATTATGAGCAAGAATTGAAAAAAGAATATAGTGAGATCGAATCTGTCCCTGAACTTGAATTGAAAGAGGTGGAGGATATTTTTATAGATATGGGAGTGGACCTGCCTTTAAGCAAACAGGTAGCATTGCAAATAAGCAAAGACAAAGACCGTTGGGCCGACCTGATGATGAAACTTGAATTAGAAATGGAGAAGCCTGCAGAGCATCGTGCTGCTACAAGCGCGGGCACAATAGCGCTTTCTTATCTGGTAGGAGGCTTTATCCCCTTATTCCCTTATATCATCTCCAGCAACAGCAAAACAGGTTTTTATATTTCGTGCCTTGTAACGATTGTTGCGCTGATCATATTTGGTTATCTAAAAAGCAAACTAACAGGGCAACCAATTATAAAAGGAACATTCAAGGTTGCATTAACAGGCATTGTTGCCGCCGCTGCTGCCTATCTTTTGGCTAAAGCCGTGAGCTAAAGGGGTTGATCGAGAAAAACTAAAAATACTCCTTGACAAAATGTGTGAATAATATAACTATTATCTAAAGTTATATAACATTTCAAAGGCTTCAGGTGGTTACCTTCATCTTTGGTAGTCAATTTGCAAATGATGGCATCACAAAATCAAGCCGGAGGAATACAATGAAAAGCAAGAGCTTATTTTCTGTTTTCATATTTGTTATCATCTTCTCTATCGGTTTGGTTGTCGCATACTCCGTTTATACAGGTTCAAATACAGCAGAAAGCGAGATCATTGCTGGTATTGCCTTTGCCATTGGGATGGTCATTTCTTCTGCAATCAAAATCGCAGATCCTTGGGATCGAGCAGTGGTGTTGCGCCTAGGAAAATTTCATTCTCTCAAGGGACCCGGTCTTTTTCTGATCATCCCAATTCTGGATACCATACCCTACTGGATCGATACGCGCGTGATCACCACTTCTTTCAAAGCAGAAAAAACACTTACCAAAGACACTGTGCCGGTAGATGTGGATGCAGTACTTTTCTGGAAAGTATTGGACCCGCAAAAAGCAGCACTGGAAGTAGCCGACTATATAAGCGCCATCAGTTGGGCATCACAGACGGCGTTGCGTGATGTGATCGGAAAGACCATGCTATCGGATATGCTTGAAGGAAGGGACAAGATCAGCGGTGTGTTGCAGAAAATTATTGATGAGCGCACAGAGCCATGGGGTATCAATGTAAATTCTGTGGAGGTCAAAGACGTTCTCATACCGGCTTCACTGGAGAATGCGATGTCAATGCAGGCACAGGCAGAAAGAGAAAGGCAGGCTCGTGTGATACTCGGGGATTCGGAAAGACAGGTAGCAGAGAAATTTGGCGAAGCCGCATTAACTTATGCGAACAACCCGGTGGCCTTGCATTTAAGAGCAATGAACATGCTGTATGAAGGCCTGAAGCAAAACTCTACGATCGTTATTGTGCCAAGCTCTGCGATAGATACCATGCAATTGGGCAGTATGGCTGGATTAACCGCCCTGACCATGGGCATTGGCCAGGATAAAGCAAACAAGGAAAGTAGTACTGTTGTAAAATCAGAGTTATGAAAATAATAGAAAACCTGGAGATGAAGGATGCAAAGAATAAACAACAAAAGGGAAAAGAAAAAAATTTGCAAGACAAGTCGTCTCTCCAAAATTTGGAATTGCATTCATTTGGCAAGGCTCCTGTAATTATTGATATGCGTAAAAGAAAAAATTATGATCTGATGTGACGTGTGTTTTTCATTCGGTGGGCCGTCCGGGCTGCTCCTTGGATAGAGTAAAGAAAAATCAATAATTCTGGTGGTCATTGTCAGTTTATAGGTAATGCAATCCTTAATAAATTTAAATGATTTGTACCTCAGGAAAGTAGATAGGGTCTGTAAATAAGATTCGACAACAAGATCGACAGAGTAGAATAGCTTAAGCATTGAGATAATAAAAAACTAAAAATGAATAATTTAACAGAAGATAATCTAACCGGCATCAATCACGGGGAGCTTTTTTCGAACACGCCTTTGAAATACCTGACCGCTACGTCCATTATTGGAGACAAAGTATATAACGAAAAAGACGAGCGCATGGGCGTGATCAGAGATATCATGATAGACATTACATCCGGGAAAATAGACTATTGTATAATAGAATTTGGAGGATTCCTTGGCATAGGTATAAAATATTTTGCCATTCCTTTCAGGCTGTTAAGGGTTGACGCTGATAAAAAGCGTTTTATATTCAACCAGAAAAGAGAATTGCTGGAGAAGGCACCCGGGTTTGACCTCGATCATTGGCCTGACACAAACCTGCATTTTGATCAGGTATATAGCTATTGGAATTTCATGGGGTAAGAAAAAAACATTTTGCCAAAGCAGCCAAATTTTAAAGTGCACTGTGCGCTCAGTGGATCTTATTGCTTTGCCAATTCTTCAATAAATGCATGATCTTGTTTTCTGTTTTGACTTGCATTTTACACCAGATACTGACTTTATATTAATTATTCCTGCTCAAACAATTTGCTCTGACTATATCGGGAAAGAGACATTATAGAAATTTTTTCTCCTTGCGCGCCAGGCATCGACTGAAAATCAACGCATCAAAAACCGAAATTGCTATTGCTTTTATAAATGAGCATACATTGGTAATATGACACCGAGGACAAACATACCTTGAAAGCCACTTCAATACAATATAGATAAGTCTGTAAACAAATTTGGGGAGGATTTGGTGGCTTTGCCGTCCGCTTCCAGAAAGATAATTTCATTACTTTTGGAAATCCATCCTAAAATAAGACTTTTATAAATGTCATGGCTACGGCTTATGGAACAGAACATCAGACAAAATGAGCTCGCTGAGACTGAAGCGCCTGTGGAAGAAGCAAGTAAAGCGCATGCCTTGAAAAAGAATCGTGTATTTAGCCTTATTAAAGAAATGTGGCCTGCTTACCTTATTGAGGTGCTGGTAATCATCGTAGGCATTTCTATCACACTGGCAATGGAAAAGTGGAGAGACAACACTAGAGAAGAACAGCTTGAAAA
>DATMMJ010000338.1:0-6030 GCA_035569795.1 Puia sp.
ATCAGCAATACGAATGCTGAAAACAAAAAGCCCGTTTGCTTCCAATTCTTTTTTACCAGAATAAATCGCATACCCATATATCAGTTCTATTTTTTCTTTTTGAATACGATCTGCTCACTTTGCTTTTTTACAATCAAAGCAAAAAAATCGCGGAGCGTCTTATAATCTTCGGGCTCAAAATTTGCTTTGTTTAATTTAATGCGCGTGCGTAGCTGGACGTTCGTTTCGCTTTTATCAATCACATATTCAAAGAACCCCTCGTTTTCATTTAAAAGAACTCTTGCTGATTTTGGCATTTCATCGACAATATATCCTTTCGGAATTTCCATATCCAGCACATAACTCTCATCTTGTGTAAACGGCATTTCAACCGGGTATTTTCTTTCTACTGATTTGAACGGGTTTTCTTTGAACATGCCTGACATTACGGGATTGAAATAAAGAATATCCGCGACCGCAGCCTTTTTCAAAGTGAAATCATAATGCACTGCGACGGGGTATTCTAAAAGTTTCAATGAATCTATACCTTCATTTTGAATTTCGATCTCCGGATTAAATGACGTGCTTGTTTCCTTAAAGAAATCTTTTTGTTTTGTTGTGGAGAGTTTTTCCCTCAGTTTGAAAGATTCATAATAACCCAGATTGGTTTGAAAACTACCGGAAATGTCCTGTGTATTTTTTTCATTGTTTGAGATGAATACAGTGGTCAGTTTTTTTTCTTTTAAGGAATCAGCAATCAAATAAACCGGTCTTGGGTTATCTCGGTCGATTATCATTGCCTGGCCATTGTAACAATCTTGAGGCAAATGATCAAAGCTCAAAAATTCATTGCTTGCGTCTAAAAAATATACTGAAGACTCTATTTCCGCGTCACAAATCACATAATTAAGCCGGGTAACCATGGGGTAAATTTCATTTGCGAAACCATTGCCTCTTGTACTTAGAAGAATGGGGCTTGATTGCACGCCTTCGTGATTAAGCATTGCGCATAACAGCAAATTGATCTCCGCTTCATTACCGCTCTTATTTTTAAAGACCATTTTGATCGCATTATTAGTATTTGATGTTTCACGTTGGACGCATTTAAAATGATCCCGCACAAAAGCATAAATTGTTTGTGCTTTTTCCAGTTTGGAAGAAGTGTGTTGTGTTATTAATTTTAAATCATCATCAAGCCAGCTATTGTTTTTAGTTAGATCAGTCCCAAAATTGTCACTGCTCATAAGGTTTTCCGAAACCTTTTTCCAGTCGGGCAGCACGCTGCGGTAAACCCCATTTGTTCTGATCGAGGACAATTGAAACTCGATTCTTGAGATATAATTTTTTATTGTAGTTGTATAGCTTTCTTCCTTTAGAGCAGGTATATCTTTTATAACCCAACGATGCTGTGTGGCTTTGAATCCATATTCAAGGTTATTATCCGTTGAATTTATGTAATATGGATTGTATCCTTGAGCCAAAGTGACGTAATTGAATTCTTCAGGAATAGACACATTATACTCACTCCACAAACTGGGATATTTTCCCTGGAAATCCCATGGCTTAAGAAATATTTGCACTGCTGATTCTTGCGTGTATGAAAATTCAATGATCGACCCTTCTTTCAATGCCGGAAATGTAAATTTTCTTAATACGATATCCTGGGTGTAGTTCTCTGTGTAGATAGATTTGTCGTCCAACTTTGTTGTTGACACCTGGCCATTTTCTAAGTTATATGTGTTTGCTTCAAGGTCTCTTAATTTATCCCCATTTACTCCCTTAGTGAAAAGCGGGATCATTACCGTTGCTGCATCGAATCCGTTTCTATTTAATATTTTTACCCGCCTGTAACGCTTTAAAACCAATCTGAGCCCCTTTGTAATATTTCCTTCATAGTGGCAGTCGCCGATATCTGCAATCACAATGGCTGCCGCACTTGTATCAAATTTGTATTTAGCTAAGTCAAAATCCGTAGCAGCGATTTTTCCGAATTTGATATTTACTCTGTTCTGTGCGGCTAAAAAAAAATGCACAAACAAAAAACAAAAAACAAGAAGTATTTTATTTCTTTGTAGCATGAATCGTAAAGGTTGATGGTCTAATAAAAAGGGTAAAACATGGATTTAGTTCGATAATTAACTAATCCACAAAATCCTACTTGAATATTTTTATTGCGTTATAAAAAAAGGAAAAGCAATTGGCACAAAATTCAATGTTCAGTATTATAACATTGCCTTATCCGCAATAAACAATTCCTCATTTCTTCTTTTTGAAAACAATCTGCTCACTTTGTTTTTTTACAATGAAGCCAAAAAAATCTCGCAGGGGGCCATAATCGTCTGCTGAGAAATTCGCGCGATTGATCTTAATCCTCGAGCGCAACTGCACGTTGTTATCATCTTTTAATATCAAGTATTCAAAATAGCCTTCTGTATTATTGAATAAAACTTTAGCTGATTTTGGCATTTCTTCAACCTCATACCCCTTGGGTATTTCCATATGCAAAATATACGTCTCATCTGTGGTGTGAGACATTTCAACCGGATATTTTCTTTCCGCAGATTTAAATGGGTTTTCTTTAAGCGTTTCGGACAGCATCGGATTGAAATAGATAATATCATCAGTAAAAAACTTTTTCATTGAAAAATCGTAGTGAACAGTAACCGGATAATCTGGCTGTTTTAAAGAATCTATCCCTGGATTCTGAATTTCAAATTCAGAAGTAAGCGGAGATTTGATTGCTTTAAAAAACTCATTCTGCGTCTTATTTGCAAGCCTTTCTCTTAATTCATATGACTCGTTGTAGCCGAGAGAAGATTGAAAACTCCCGCTTAAATCGGATTGTACACTCTCGTCGGCCACGATAATAACAGATGTAAGCTTTTGTTCTTTCAAAGAATCTGCCTCCAAATAAATCGGTGGCAACGGTTCTTTGCTAACTATCCTGGCGTGCCCGTTGTAACAATATTCGGGCAGACGGCCAAAGCCTAATCTCGGCTGACAGGCATCTAAAAAATATTGCGTGCCATTGATGTTCGTTGAACAAACGACATAATTAAACCGGTCCATCAAAGGATATATTTCATTGGTTTTACCGTGGCTTCTTGTGCTCAATATCACTGGATAAGCATTTATGTTTTCATGATTGAGCATAGCGGTCAGCAATAAATTGATCTCCGCATCACTTCCGTTTTTATTTTTGAAAGCCGTTTTGATATTGCTGTTCATATACATGCGGGAGTGGTCTGTGCATGTGAAATGATCGCGAAGGAACGCATATATTTTTTTTGCTTTTTCTAGTTTGTCAGTTGTTCCGACCGTAATGGTTTTTAGATCATCCGTAAGCCAGCCATTGTTTTTACTGAGGTCTGCACCAAAATCATCTTCCTCAAGCAAGCTCTTGTTCACTTTAAGCCAATTTCCCATAATATCCTGCGGGGCGCTATTGGGATAATGAATGTTAGAGAGTTGGAATTCAATTTTGGCTATGTGATTATCAAGCGTCGTGGTAAAATTTTCTTCTTTCAAAGCCGGCACATTTTTCATGACAAAGCGGGAGTCTATAGCCTGGCCGTCCAGTGCGACAGATTCGCTTCTTTCTGCCCCGTTATTTATATTTACCGAATAGTGCTCCGAAAGACTCTTGCTCGTTTTTATGGCAAATTGCTGATAGCCCTGGCTAAGTGTAACATATTGAAAATATTCAGGGATGGTTACCTCGTATTCACTCCAAAGCCTTGGATATTCTCCCTGGAACTCCCATGGCTGCAGGTTGAACAGGAAATCCGACGATTGGGTGTAAGAAAATTCAATGATGGAGCCTTCCTTCACAGCAGGAAAGGTGAATTTTTTGATCACAAGCTTTTTCTGTGCCCTGTCTGTGAATATGGATTTGTCATCAAGTTTGGTTTGCTCAATCTTGCCGTTTTCAAGGTTATAGGTAACGGCTTTCAGGTTCTGCAGTTTTTCTTCATCCTTACCATTGGTGTACAGGGGGATTTCAACGGTTGCAATATCGAAACCGTTCTTATTGACGATCTTCACTCTTTTGAAATGATTGTAGATAATGGAGAAGCCGCTTTTATTATTGCCCTCAAAACTGGAGCTGCCAATATCTGCGATCACAACCGCTGCGGCTCCGGAATCGTATTTTTGCATTGAAATGTCAAAATCAGCAGCAGTTATTTTCCCGAACTTAATGTTTAACTTGTCCTGTGCGAAAATGTGGGATAGGAATAGGAACACGCATGCAATAGCGCAGAATGGCTTAAGGTTCATAATGGTGCTTTAAAGGGTTATGAGCTAAATATATATAAATTGTTCTGTCTCTAATAACAATATGCTAAGTATTTTTTGTTGAAGCCTATGGCTGCTCATTCCCATATGATCAAACAATTTGCTGCGCAAACAGGATTTGACTATTGCGGCATTGCCCGGGCCTTACCTCTGGAGGAAGATGCCCGGAGGCTGGAAGCCTGGCTGGGTAAGGGTATGCACGGCTCAATGCAATACATGGAAAACTATTTTGATCTGCGCATTGACCCTTCGAAGCTCGTACCGGGAGCCAAATCTGTGATCACCCTATTGCTGAATTATTTTCCTGCACAAAGACAAAACACGGATACTCCTAAAATATCGAAATATGCTTATGGACGAGATTACCATATTGTGATAAAAGAAAAATTGATCGAGCTAATAGAGCTGATCAGGTTGAATATTGGCGAAGTAAATGGCCGCGGCTTTGTAGACAGTGCGCCGGTGCTCGAAAGGGCGTGGGCCGTGAAAAGCGGCCTGGGGTGGGTTGGCAAGAACGGCAATCTTATCAATAAGAAAAGTGGCTCTTTCTTCTTTATTGCTACATTAATTGTTGATTTGGAACTAGAATATGATAATGTGTTCGCAAAAGACTATTGCGGTACATGCACAAAATGCATTGACGCATGTCCTACCGATGCAATATTAGAAGACAAGGTTGTAGACGGCAGCAAATGTATTTCTTATTTCACGATTGAATTGAAAGATGCGTTAATACCCGAAACCATGAAAGGCAGGTTTGATGACTGGATGTTTGGCTGCGACATTTGCCAGGATGTGTGCCCATGGAACCGGTTTGCAAAACCAGCTGGAGAAACGGATTTTTCTGCTGTTCCTGAAATCTTACATTTCAATACACGTGATTGGGCAGAGATAACAGAGGAGAGTTTCAAAAAAATATTTCAAAACTCTCCTTTGAAAAGAGCAAAGCTTAATGGTATCAAACGTAATCTTAAGTTTATTTATAATGGCTAAAACCTTCGTCCACCTTTTCAGTGTGTGGGAATGTTTATTCTCTACAGGAATTGACAACCTTTACCTCAAACAATAAAATGGATAAAAATTGCTAGTTCATTTTGTCAATCCTTTGCCAATATTCCTATAACTCTAAAGCTGCTTTTAACACGAGCCTGTTCAAATTATAATTTATTTTTTCTAAAGGGTTTGGCACACCTGGGTAACCCGGATTATACCAATAAGCATCCCCTTGTTCGGTAATCTTTTTATAACTGAACCCTGCGCTAAATAATAGCGATGATTCTTGACTGATCCTAATTTTATATCCCGCACCCCCTTCTGCATAAGGGCCATTTTTAAATACATCATTATAATAAAATTGCTTAGCATCATTATCTCTTTTCCAGTAAAAATCAATTCCAGCGTCTGCATAAACAAAAAATTTATTATGGGCTTTGCCAAATTCTTTTCTCAGATCTAAAAACAGCGGAATGGTCCGGAAGCGATAAAAATCCAGCCCCACGCCGACTGCGGCAATACAGGATTTATATTGCATCCCATTGATTGACAGCAATTGCAACGAGGAGCCAGCCTGCCCTTCAAGCAAGCCTACATTATTGATGGAATG
This sequence comes from Puia sp., assembly GCA_035569795.1. GTDB lineage: Bacteria > Bacteroidota > Bacteroidia > Chitinophagales > Chitinophagaceae > Puia. Next base: position 5,879 of record DATMMJ010000338.1, read on the forward strand.
GAATTGCAATGGCTTAACGGAGTTTTTTTGTTGTGCAGAAATATTCCCGGAAACAATTCCAAGCATTATTACCATAGATGCATATTTTATACTAAGCATGATAAGACTTTTATAGTTTGCTTATTAAATGGATATTGCTTAAATCAGAATAG
>DATMMJ010000339.1:0-5766 GCA_035569795.1 Puia sp.
TGGGAACACCGTCATGTGTGCACCGCTTAGAATGCTAATGCCGATTGCATCTACATCTTCCTGCAATGCTGCATTCACCACCATTTCAGGAGTTTGACGCAAGCCTGTATAAATCACTTCCATGCCGGCATCTCGCATCGAAGTGGCAATTACTTTGGCGCCACGGTCGTGCCCATCAAGGCCAACCTTTGCTACCAATACCCTGATCGGCCGCTTTTTTTCAAAATTCTTCCCAGTTTCTATCATTTCGAAATCAAATGTAAGTAATGGCTATCAATGTTTGCGTGTAAGGATTCATGATTGGCCAGCATTTAATCATTGATTGATCCCGTTACTTTCCTTCCCATCAGGGCTGCTTTTTTTCTTTCCATTTTCCTGCCAAAATAGGCTGCAAATTTCTCATTCGCTCCTTTAAATAAAATGATTAGGTCTCCGTGCTCTCGGGCATAAGGATTGATCACGCTGTCAGTAACCTGCGCATAAGCAAATTCCTTTACAAACGGATGGGTCATTTCTTCCTGGTCATCTGTTATGAGTACCAGGTTTTCAATCTTCAAGTGATCGGGCATCCAATAGAGGAAACTAGCGTTGTCACTATAAGCCTCGGGCAATCCGTATTTCTTTCCATAATAATTAACCGCACCGGCAATTCCATAATTATCGCAGAAAAGGGTGCAATGTTTTTTTTCATTGCTATCAAGCTTGTTATAGGCCGTAGCCATTTTTTTTGCCATTTCCTCCCAACCCAACATATCGGAAAAATCCTGTGGCAATGGGTGGTTCCGGAGGTCTTCCCATTTCAATGCGCCTGTTTTTTCAACATGCCTTTCTTTATAGAACGCAGCTAATTTAACAGGCTCGAAAAGAGGCAACAAAATAGGCACAGAATAATAAGAAATGAATAAAGCGAAAATAACAAATGTATACCTCAAAGTCCTGAAACGCACTGCTGTCAATCGTTCCAGCTGGTAGGCACCAAATGCAAAAAGGATCGGATAAACACCAAGGGAATAATAGTTTTTCCCGTGGCCGATTAACAGCAATGCGATCACAAAAACATAAGCAAGCCCGATAAAGCGATATGGCTTTGCATTGGGAGAAAAGGACACAAAACAAAGGCCTGTTATCCAAATGAAAAAGCAGGCGAAATTCATCTTAAACTGATCAACCAAAAAGCTCAACGGGCTGATAAACTGTAATTGTGTATCCTGTAATTTCTTCATGTGGTAAACAACCGGGAAATCATGAATGTATTGCCAGATGAGGTTTGGCAAAAAGATGAGGAACGCAATTACTGCAGCATAATAAAAGTGCTTATTGCCAAAAATTTTTCTTTGCCTGGTTAATAGTAACCCAAGCAAAATGCTCACTACAAAAAAGGCGATGGAATATTTGCTCACCATCCCCAGCCCCACGCTGATACCAAAAATATACAGCCATTTATTTTCTTGTGTTTGAGCATACCGGACAAGACTATACGCAATCATTGACCAAAAAAAAATGTCTAGAAAATTGGGCTGAAACAAATAATGAACCCGAAGATAAGCGCCAAATATACTTGGAAGAAAGCCGAGAAAAAGAGCGAATGATTTTCCACCGAGCGAAATAATGGTTTTTCCGGTGATTATAAAAGTAAAAGCACCAAACAAAGATGGCCAGAATTTTATCCAGAACATGCCGCCGCCAAACAAATTGGTGAGCCAAGCGAATACACTCAATAGAGGTGGCACTTCCATAAATCCCCATGCCATGTGATGGCCTTCAGCAAGGTATAAAAACTCATCGCGGTGAGGCTCGTATACCGGGCTCTGCAGAATAAACGGGACTATGAATTTAATAATCGCAAAGAAATATAAAAGCTTGTAGTGCTTTTGCATGAGGGTTTTGTTTGGAGAAAGATACAACAGGCTTTTGAAAAAAAGCGTGTTTTTATTTAGCTAGTAAAGCCAATGTATGTCTTATGCGACGGGCAGTTTCCTCCTTACCCAGTATTGCGGCAATATGAAAAACCGGTGGCCCGATCTTCTTGCTTACCAACATGATCCGCAGTGGCAATAACAATTCGCCAGTTTTTAACTCATTTGCTGCAGCAATTTCATTGAATTCTTTTTCCAATTCTTCGTGATTCCAAATTGTCATCAATTCATAAGCCCGTATCAGTTCAATAAAAAATAAATTTTTTTGTTCATTCCATTTAAGTTGGATTGAAGCAAGATCAACTATTTCAGGGTATTGAAAAAAGAAAGAACCTTGCTCTCTAAAATCATTTAACAGAGTACAACGATCTTTTATTAATTCTAAAACCTCCAGGAATTTCTTGTCATCAGTTTTAGTAATTCCTATTTCTTCAAATAGCTTTTCAACTTGCAAAGTATAATTACTGATTGGGAGTTTCTTGATCCATTCATGGTTAAACCATTTGGCTTTTTCATAATTGAATTTTGCTCCGCCTTTATGTACACGCTCCATCGAAAATTTTTGGATCAATTCATGCAAGAAGAAAATTTCCTGTTCCGTACCATCATTCCATCCTAATAGTACCAGCATATTAAGGAAGGCTTCGGGAAGAAACCCTCTTTCTTTAAACCCTTGTGTTACCTCATTGGTTTTGGGGTCCACCCAATCCATGGCAAATACCGGAAAGCCAAGCCGGTCGCCATCGCGCTTGCTCAATTTCCCGTTGCCATCCGGTTTTAAAATCAGTGGAAGGTGCGCCCAACGTGGCATATTTTCTTCCCCAAATAGATAGCGCCATAACAAAATATGGACTGGAGCGCTGGACAGCCATTCTTCGCCGCGAAACGCATGTGTGATCTGCATCAGATAATCGTCTACCACAACAGCAAGATGATAAGTGGGCATCCCATCTGCTTTCAACAAGACTTTATCATCAACCTGAGAAGAATTAAAAGATATTTCGCCACGGATCATATCTGTAAATTCTATTTGTGTATCTGTGGGCATTTGGATCCTTATGACATAACCTGCATTTTCAGTGAGCATTTGTTTTACCTCGCTTTCATCAAGTGTTAAAGAGTTCTTCATCTTATTTCTTGATAAATGATTATACTGAAAATTTGTGATTTCTTTTCGCTTTGCTTCTAGTTCATCAGGTTTGTCAAATGCATAATATGCTTTGCCATCGTTGACTAATTGTTCCGCGTATTTCCTATAAATATTTTTTCTTTCACTTTGGCGGTACGGGCCGTACGCGCCGCCGTGCTTCGGGCTTTCGTCCGGGGTCAAGCCGCACCATTCAAGGCATTGATAAATATACGCTTCTGCGCTTTCGACATAGCGCGCCTGATCCGTGTCTTCAATGCGGAGCACAAAATCTCCCCCGTGCTGTTTTGCAAACAAATAATTGTATAACACAGTTCTCATACCGCCAATGTGCAGGCCTCCTGTCGGGCTGGGCGCAAAACGCACCCTTATTTTCTTGCTCATGGCCGCAAATATACAAGATTTGAAAGGCTCATTTGCCTGAATGGCCTTGTCAGGAAGAATAGCTTTCTCGCCTTTATTTTATTACATTTGACACTATCGTGGTTAACTTGAAATGCTTATTTTCTATATTATTGTTATTCACTGCCAGTGTTGCGTGCGCACAGCTTACTTATGAGACGCTTATCGTCGATTATGACAGTGCAATGGAGTACAAGAATCTGAAGATAATCCCTATCAGGGCGAGAAATAATGGCAACAACTCCTTTTATAACTCTTCCAATATCATATCTCTGCATGATGCTGTTACTCATGGCGTTGCCACAATAACGGAGCGCGGTACCGCATCAACCGAGAATGTACATTGGCTGCGCGTCAACAATAAATCCGACAGCTCGATTTATGTTAGTTCAGGCGAAGTGATCGCTGGAGGAAGACAGGACAGGATGGTAATGCATGATACTATTCTTCCCCCCTCAAAAAAGGATCAGTATGTTTCCGTGATGTGTGTGGAAGAAGGGCGGTGGAGCGACAAAGAAAAACCGTTTGTTTACAGTGGTTTTGCGAACACGCATTTGCGCAAAATGCTTGATAGTGCAAAAAACCAGGTGCAGATATGGAGAGAAATTAACAGACAGTTGGAAAAAGGACATGTCAACAGCAAATCCCTTGCTTATTTATCGCAAAGGGAGCCGGAGTTTAACAATAAAAAAATGAAATTAAAAAACATTCTTCTCGGAGATGATTATTTTAATTTCTTCACTCAAAAAATTAAGAGCTCAGACACTTCAATTGTTGGTTTTGTTTGCGTGTCCGGAGGCAGAATCCTTGGAAGCGATATATACGCTGGCGTTAATTTATTCAACCAACAGCTTGAGCCACTTTTAAGGGGATATATAGACGAAGCATTGCTTTTCGGCGCGCCGGTTACTTTGCCCAATGAGCCAGTAGCCAAATACATGGATAAGGTTCTGACGGACGAAAAAAGCCAGGAAGAGTTTGTAAAGAAGAATGGAAAAATATTCCGCCATGAAGGAAGAGTGGTCCATATCAACACTTTCTGATTTCAATTCAAAGACGTGTAATTTACTGTATGTTTTATTTTGTAAAAACGCCGTGGCTGCTGAAGAAATTTTATCCGTCTTGTATATGGAACTTCCCTTCTGACGAAAAAATAATTTATTTAACTTTCGATGATGGGCCACATCCTGTGGCAACACCTTTAGTCTTAGATGAATTGAAAAAATACAACGCGAAAGCAACTTTTTTTTGCATCGGTAAAAATATAGTTGAGCATCCTGATATTTATAAACAGGTTTTGGATGGTGGGCATCGCGTGGGTAATCATACGCACAATCATTTTAACGGCTGGAAAACCAGTGACAACATCTATTTCAGCAATATCGGCCAAGCCGCAAAATATATAGACTCCAATCTTTTCAGACCTCCTTACGGCCGCATAACTAAATTTCAGGCATCTTGCCTAAAAGAATCTCCGGCAAATTTTAAAATTATTATGTGGGATATTCTCAGTGCAGATTTTGATGAAAAAAATTCCGGAGAAACTTGCGCGCTCAACGTGATCCGCAACGCAACAAAAGGGTCAATCATCGTTTTTCACGATAGCTTGAAAGCGCTCAGCAGATTGAAGGTTGCACTACCCGAAACATTGATTTTTTTTGCAGAAAAGGGCTATCGTTTTGAATCAATAAAATAAATTCTTTTTGATTAAAACTTCCAACAATAGCACTAACAAACTGTCCCTAAATGAATTGGGCCTGGGTAGACACCCTGGCCCGTTTTTAATCCGTACCCTATGAAAACTGGTTTAAAGGTAGAACTTTTTTTAATTAATAAAAAAGTAATTTAGTAAGCCGTCTTTTTTATCTTATGAGTCAAGATTACTGGATGTGAATTTTACGGTAGTTGGCGCGCAATAACACTATAGCAAGACAAAACCACAGGGTCGTGTTTTATTATAATTTAATCCCTTTTTAATGAAATTTGTCGATACGCATTGTCATTTATATGCTAAGGAATTTGAGGACGATATTGCAGAAGTAATACAAAGAAGCGAGACCACCGGCGTTGAGAAATTTTATCTGCCTGCGATAGACAGCACCACATTGCAGCCGATGCTTGCACTGGAAAAAAAATTCCCGGGCAAATGCATTGCAATGGCTGGGCTTCACCCCTGCTCGGTGAAAGAAAATTATAAGCAAGAGCTACTGATTATGGAGACTCTTTTGAAAGAAAGAAAATTTGCAGGGATTGGTGAATCTGGCCTGGATTTCTATTGGGACAAAAGCTTCGAAAAATATC
>DATMMJ010000340.1:0-3690 GCA_035569795.1 Puia sp.
ATGCATGCCAAAAGGCTATATATTTCTTATCGTTTTAATTTTTGCCTTTCGATTATCTATTTGCAGCGCGCAGGATAACAAGGGTGTCCCCCAAAGCGGTTTTATTACAGTGGCAGACTCAAAACTGTATTATGAATCAACCGGAAAAGGCAAACCCATCGTGTTGCTACATGGTGGATTTATGGACACTAGAATGTGGGACGGACAGGTAAAAGAATTCTCAAAAAAATACCGTGTCATCACCTGCGATCTCAGAGGTCATGGCAAAACCGTGGATGGCGATTCAAGTTATTTTATGTACGAGGCTATCCGGATGCTGTTGGATAGCCTGAACGAAAAGAAGGCAGATATAGCAGGCTTATCGCTGGGAGCTACCATCGCAACTGATTTTGCCATTGAATACCCCCAGTACGTGAACAAGCTTTTGCTTATTACCCCCGGACTGAATAGTCTTGATACTACGTTCGTGCAAGACAGCACGATGGAAAAATATTCAATCCTGATGGATAGTGCTGTAAAGAGAAAAGACATAGCACTTGCTGCAGAATATTTCATCCGCAGTTGGTTTGACGGGCCTTTTCGATCTCCGCAACAAACAGACACAGCCCTCAGAAAAACAGTGCTGGCTATCGCCACATCAACCATGAAAATACATCAGTTTATGCATTGGACAAGATTTGCCCAGCCTCGAGCCATCGGGCGATTAGAAAAAATCACAGCTCCTACACTTATTATTGTAGCTGAAAAAGATAATTACCACATCTTAAAAAATGCGGAAGCGCTGAACAAAGGGATTACCAATTCAAAAATTGTAACTATCAGCAATGCTGCTCATCTGGTCAACCTGGAAAAGCCCGAAGAGTTTAATAAAATTTTTCTTGAGTTCATCAGGAAATAAGTGGTATGCGGCAGCGTGGCGAGGTTTTTGCTCACGAGGTTTGGGATGAGTAACGCTTTAGTATATCCACTTATTTTACTCGGGGCGGCACCGTCCCCGGACTTCCCCGAACCTCTTGATTGGTCCGGGATCAGGAATCAATCGCAGCATGGATATATTTAGGCAAGATGGACAATTACAAACGCCAATTTCATTAATAATTTCTCATTTATTTTTTTTACTGCAAATTTGCAGGATTGTTTGTTAAAAAATTAATGGAAATATAATGAGTCAAAAAATTACCGCGGCGATCACAGCTATTGGAGGGTATGTTCCTGAAGAGCGATTAACCAACGCTGATTTGATGAAAATGGTGGATACAAATGAAGAGTGGATCCGAACCCGAACAGGAATTGAAGAAAGAAGGGTATTGACAGAACCAGGCAAAGCCACCTCTGACCTCTGTGCGCCTGCGGTGCTGGAGCTTTGTAAAAAAAGAGGCATCAGCCCGGAGGAGATTGATTGCATCGTTGTGGGTACTGTAACACCAGATATGTTTTTCCCATCGACAGCCAACATCATTTGCGATAAGATTGGAGCAAAAAACGCCTGGGGCTTTGACCTTGCAGCAGCATGTTCTGGTTTTCTGTTCAGCCTCACTACCGGCGCTTCTTTGATCGAAAGCGGACGGTGCAAAAAAGTGGTGGTAGTTGGCTCAGATAAAATGACTTCGATTGTTGATTACAGTGACCGCAGCATCTGCATCCTTTTCGGCGATGGCGCTGGAGCTGTTTTGCTCGAACCGAATTATGAGGGCTTTGGTATCCTCGATAGCATTTTAAGAACGGATGGCAGTGGCGGCCATTACCTGCACATGAAAGCAGGCGGTTCATTAAAGCCAGCTTCTTTTGAGACTGTAGCAGCAAAAGAGCATTTTATTTATCAGGAAGGTCAGGCTGTTTTCAAGGTTGCAGTAAAGGGTATGGCCGATGTGAGTGCAGAGCTTTTAGAAAAAAATAACCTCACCGGTGATGATATCGCCTGGCTTGTTCCTCATCAGGCAAACAAACGCATTATTGACGCAACAGCAAGACGCATGGGCATTTCCCCTGACAAAGTGATGATCAACATCAACCGCTATGGCAATACTACCAGCGGCACCATTCCACTATGCTTGTGGGATTGGGAAAGCCAGTTAAAAAAAGGGGATAATCTTGTACTTGCTGCGTTTGGCGGGGGTTTCACATGGGGAGCTACGCTGGTGAAGTGGGGATGCTGACCCAAGATTCAAATAACCCGGAAATACATTAAGAAACCTTTCAAAATAGTCCACTTACATCTTAAACTAGCTGTCTGGCATCTTTCAGCTAGAAGATTATCATATCTTTTGGCTATTTACTTTTAAGTCCTGTAAATTTTTTATACTTTTCGTTACCAAAACGCTACTATGAAAAAAAGGCTGTTGCTGTATTTCTTTCCTTTTTTGTGCTTTAAAATTTTGTCTGCCCAATCGCTGGAGAAGTCTGTGAAAGACGCATTCCTCATCACCCGCATGGTAGAGAAATTCCATGTTCAGCCAAGGCTGCTTGATGATGAAATGTCTGCTGCCATTTTTGCAAGGCTTCTGGAAGACTTAGACAACGACCGGGTTTTTTTTATGCAGGAAGACATCAGCAGGTTATCTGCATTCCGGTTTAAGATTGATGACGAAATAAAAAAAAGGGATTCTTCTTTTTTGAAACTACTAATTACCCTCTTTAAACAACGGCTGCAACAGGCAGATACAATGGCTGACAATATCTGCAAAAAGCCATTTAATTTTTATATAAAAGAGAGTCTTACAGTGGCTGAAGACACGTCTTATCCATCGGGCATCGCAGCCATGCAAAGCAAGATGTATAAATACCTGAAACTTTCCGTGTTGAACAATCTTATGCATGTTGTTGACAATGGTTCAATTGACAAGTTGCATGCAAAAAAAATAATTGACAGCCTGGAGCCTTCATTCAGAAAAAAAGCAAACGGATCCATTAAAAGATTTGTAAAAAGGATCCTGCAAAGTCCTCAGGGCGTTGAAAATGTGATCGGGAATATTTATTGCCAGACGCTGGCTTCGTGTTACGATCCGCATACCGCCTACTTTCCGCCCGATGTGAAAAATGCTTTCGAGAGCCTGCTAGGCAATAGGCCATCGGTATTCGGCTTTTCGCTGAGCGAAGATGAAGAAGGCAATCCGCAGATTGGCCACCTGCAACCCGGCAGCCCTGCATTTGCCAGCGGGCAGATAAATGAAGGTGACAAGATAATAAGCATCAGATGGGAAAACAAGGATGCCATTGATGTATCGGAAGCCGGCATGGAGGAGATAAATCGCATGCTATCTGAATCGGGAGGAGATAAGGTAACCCTCACGGTTAGAAAGTCAGATGGCACAACAAGACAGGTATCGCTCCACAAAGAAAGAGTCTATGCCCCAGACGATGCAGATGATAATAGAGTAAAAGGTTTTTTGCTCAAAGGCACCAGAACAGTTGGCTATATTTCTTTGCCTGGTTTTTACAGCGATTGGGAGGACAATCGAGGCGTGAATGGTTGTGCAAACGATGTTGCAAAAGAAATAATAAAACTGAAGAAAGAAAATATCGAAGGCCTGATACTCGACCTGCGCTACAATGGAGGCGGCTCGATAAGAGAAGCTGTTGAACTGACAGGCATTTTTATTGATGCAGGGCCAGTCGCGCAATTGAAAACAAGAGAGGCAAAAATTGCTACCTTAAAAGATGTTAACCGGGGAACTATTTTCGATGGGCCAT
>DATMMJ010000341.1:0-7463 GCA_035569795.1 Puia sp.
GCTCTAATTATTAATCATTTATGAATCTATTTTTGTGAACGGTTTTTTATTTGATACATGTTTTGATACATGTTTTTTTGTGGAAAAAAACATATCCTCTTTCTTAGAACATAAGCCGTTTTTATCCCCGTTCCTGATCGAGACATCGTGTATCAAAAACGCACAATTCATGTCGCAGAAACGGACAGGTTTGTCTATCAACGATTGCTAACACACTACATATCAATTACATAATACCCCGGCACAAGATTGGTAGTTTCAAGCAGATCATATTGGCTTTACTATCGAAAATAGATTTTTATGCTAAAAAACTATTTCAAAATCGCTTTCCGCAATCTTTTGCGGCACAAATTATTTTCGGGGCTGAATATTTTCGGCCTGGCAACAGGAATGGCTTGCAGCATCCTCATCTTTCTTTGGGTGCAGGATGAATTGAGTTTTGATTCATTTAATCCGGGTGCAGACCGCATTTTCAGGGTGACTGCAAAAATTGCTGACCAGGAAGCTGCAGTGGTGCCTCCGTCATTGGCATACGCTATAAAAACGCAAATACCTGCCATAAAAAATGCCACAAGGATTTCTTCAGAACAACGCATTGTCACCATCGGCACTAAAAAATTTGATGAGAAAAAAATCTATTATGCGGACAGCAATTTTCTGCAAATGTTCAATTACCCGTTGCTCACCGGGAATCCGGCCGCCGTCCTTACATCGCCCGTCAACGCAGTTATTACTGAAGCCACTGCAATAAAATATTTTGGTGATGCTGCCGGGGTCGTTGGCAAAACAATATATATAGAAAATACTATTAAAGGCACAAGTCTTACCGTAGCAGGTGTTCTAAAAAACATCCCTGCAAACTCGCATTTGCAGTTTGATATTCTTTTGCCCATGGCGCTATATGACAAAATAAAAAACCCCACAGGCGCCTGGAGCAATTTTGATGTCTATGTTTATTTTCAGTTGGCAGATCCTGTTAAGCCAACCGCATCTGTGCTCCGCAATATTGAAAAACAAGCGACTGATATACTAATGAAAAATAATGCTCAGTTGCCGGCGTCATTGTTTGCGCAACCACTTAGTGATATTCATTTGCATTCACATTTTCTGCTCGACGTACCGGGGCAGGGAAGCTTTCAGTATGTAAAAATATTTTCGCTGGCGGCAATATTTATTCTCGTGATCGCCTGCATCAACTTTATGAACCTTGCTACTGCTATCTCAGGCCAGCGTGCAAAGGAAGTCGGGTTGAGAAAAACAGTGGGTGCATTGCGCCCGCAACTGATCGCGCAATTTATTGGTGAATCATTATTGCATTCTTTTGTTTCGTTGATGCTGGCATTGATGATTGTTTATATCATGTTGCCGCTGTTCAATCAGCTTGCTAACAAATCCATTTCTTTTGATCTGTTGAATATAAAAACTCTTTTAAGCCTCTTATGCATCGCTACTTTTACAGGATTGATTTCAGGAAGTTATCCGGCATTCTTTTTATCATCGATCAATCCAGTGAAAGCATTAAAAGGCGTGAAAATATTGCACAACCAAAAATCATTTTTGCGCAACGGTTTGGTGGTTCTTCAATTTGCTATTTCAGTTATCTTGATCATCAGCACATTGATTATCTATAACCAGCTTCAGTATATCCAGAACAGGAATATCGGTTTCGACAAAGAAAACCTGTTGTACATGAAAATGCCTGATGTCGGCAATCTGAAGAATAATGAAGATGCTATGCGCGCGATGCTTGCACAACATCCTGAAATGAAGCATTTCACATTCACGGATGAATTGCCTACGAATCTTACAAGTGGCTCGCAACTGACATGGCGTGGTATGGACCCCGGAACACTGGTATCAGCGTGCAGGCTAAGAGTTGATGAAAATTTTGCCAAAACGTTTGGCATGAAAATATCAGCAGGACGTTTCTTTTCAAAAAATTTCGGAAGCAATGACACAGGTTATGTGGTCAATGAAACGGCGCTAAGAACCATGAACCTAAATGTACGCGATGCCCTAGGCAAAATAATCTCAACGTCCATGGAAGGCGAAGCGCCGGTCATTGGCGTGGTGAAAGATTTTAACTTTAAACCGGTGCAACAACCAATTGAGCCGCTAGTGATGAAAAGCAATTTTGTAGGCGTAGGTGGCTATGTTGCAATGAGAACAACACCTGCCAATTTTCAAAAATTAATCAGCACATTGCAAAAAAGTTTTCATATTGTATACGGTGATTATCCTTTTTCTTATGGTTTTGTGAATGAAGATTTGGCGAAACTGTACATCACAGAACAAAGAATGGGAGCACTCTTCAATGTGTTTTCAGTGTTGTCAATTGTTATTTCATGCCTTGGCTTGTTTGGGCTCGCAACCTTCGCCACACAGCGCCGTATTAAGGAAATCGGCGTGCGCAAAGTACTAGGTGCAGACGAAGCCGGCATTGTTGCTCTGCTCTCCAAAGATTTTATAAAATTGGTTGCAGTCTCATTAATCGTTGCATTTCCAGTTGCCTGGTGGGCAATGAATAAATGGCTCAACAATTTTGCATATCGAATCAATATAAGCTGGTGGATATTTGTTGCTGCAGGATTGGGCGCATTATTGATTGCGCTGCTTACAGTAAGTTTCCAGGCAATCAAAGCAGCAATGGCAAACCCGGTGAAAAGCTTGAGAACGGAATAGCATTTTTCTCCAGGTATGTAAGATTAACTTTTATCTGCTCTTTACTTATTGTCAGGACAAGTAGTGACCAATACAATCATAGGAATCTGATGTTGTTGCCTGCAGTTTCAGTCTGCCGTTTCGATTTCCAATACTATTGTCCGATTTTGAAAACCAAAGTTCATTGTCCTTTTGAAAAATGATTCTTGGATTATTCCTCTCGCATAGTCAATTTGTTGCATTGTATTTTCTGTCATGGTAAGGCTTGCTTTATTCATTTCGTCAATTGCTTGGGGATTGGAATTTGTTACCCTTTTAACGTAGTCAATTACGGCAGTTTTCAATATTTTTCCATCCACGATCTTATTTGTCTCAATTACGCAAACAAAATTTTTTTTGTCGAGTTTAGTCAACTGAACCTTTTCCACTCCATCAAAATTCTGTCCGCCCATTGGGTTTGGTAACTTGATATTATTTGTCTGAACAAAATTTAATTTATAGTTGAACCCAAAAGAGAAATTATAAAACTTAATTTGTTTCAGTAAAGCTATTTCTAAGCCTTGTTTTGAAGCAATAAGTTGTTTTGCTCCTTTGTACTGTGCATTCATAGTTGGATTAGAAGAACTGTTGGCAATAAGTTCGTCAATAACTTTATTTGCGGTAGTTTTCACTTCATCAACATTCATCAGTTCTACAAATCGTCCAACATCAGAAAGTTTGATAAGTAATTTTGTGTTAGTCAACCTTGCTACGATTTGGTTTTCAACAACTGGGTCATTGTCTGCCAATTTGGAATTTGTGTATGTCCACTCAACTTTGTAGCCACTATCTGATGCTTCTTTCACAATAAACTTTGCCTCAAAAGTTGATACATAGTTTTGAGCTTTCCCATTGTTGTTATCAGTCGTTGTGCTCTTGATTTTTACAGAATGCGTTTCATTGCTTTTCCAATGTGGTCTTACGTCTACAGAATTTTCGGTTTGTCCAAGGCTGGTTGCAGCCAGAGCGAAGGCTATCAGGAAAAATCCAAGTGATTTTAAAGTCATATTTATACGTAAATTTTTGGGAGACAAAAAAAATTGCAGTCAACAAGCTAATATATGATATAAGGCGCAGTACCTGAAATTTTTCAGGCATGAAGCGTCATGGTTATCGTTTCTCCTGAAAAGAAATGATGCACCAGGTGACAATATTTCTCTTAAAAGCATTTATAGGTTGCGTTACCCCGTTAGTATACTTTCATTCAAAAGAAATATTGATTTTGAAGATACCCCCTATAAAGTGTAAAGGCAATGGCTATCCACATCAAATGCTATTTTTAAGGCTAGTCGCTTTTTTCCAATACAAAAACATCCTCGACGCTCTTATTAAATACTCTTGCGATTTTTAATGCCAAAACCGTAGATGGCACATACTTATTTGCTTCCATTGCATTGATTGTCTGCCTGCTCACTTTCACCTTTTTTGCCAGGTCTTCTTGCGTAATGTTTTTAATGGCTCTTTCAACCCTGATATTATTTTTCATCCGGTATGGCTTTTGAATTTTTATACAGGACATAATTAAACCTGACAATGAAGATTAGTAAGACGGTAAACATATTATACATCATCACATCCAGGAATGCGGTATCATAGATGAAAATAAAGGCAACTAACAATAAAGCATAATTAACAAATACAGCCCACAACAAAGAAGATAACCGGATACCAGCAATAAATTCGTCCTCATTCTTTTCTTTAGTGAACCCGACTAGCAGTGCGCCCAGAATAAAGAACACTCCGATTATTGTGTTTGTAAGATTTACGCTCACGATATTAAAATATCGCTGCCTATTAAAACCTGAAGGGAATATGGAAAGAACTTTCCCGTTCAGCCAGACTGGCTCAAAATCCATAATGATTTTCAAAATACCTATTACGAGTGAGGGGATCAGAATCATCCATCCTGCTTTTTTGTATTTGTTGGGCAATAATAACTTGTAAGACATTTTTATATATTTTCTCAAATGTAATGTTCATTTTACATTTAGACAAGTTTATTTTACATTTTGTATAAATATTAAGACATTCCAAAATATATGTTAAGTTCTTTTTCTTAGCCAATCTCCTTATTTTAACTACTCTTTTTTCATGATACTAAATTGATTTCCATTCTGCGTTACTGAAATGGAAATCGTTTTGCCTGTTTCATTTTTAACGAACCTGCAGTCTGCAGGTATTTCAAACATAAAAAATTCTGTATCTGATGTAAAATCAAGTTGCACCGGAGCGTTATTGTCTTGCGACAAAAACAAATGGTCTCCATTTCTATTTATTACAATCGAAGAATTGTTAAAAGCATAATTTCCGGTATAGGTATCCAAAATATGATTCGGGACAAGCACTGTTTTTTTTATGACTGGCTTATAAAAATCTTTCCACCCATATACGGCGGCCACACTATTGATGATCTCCTGCATAATAGCCCCATTGTCTGAGTTCACCATTACTGCTATGCCATCGCCACTATCCAGGCTGCCATAATATTGGCAACGGAATCCTTCATTTGCCCCGCCGTGTTGGAAATAGGTTTTCCCTCCTCTTTTATCAATGAATACACCTAGTGCTGCGTTGGTGCTGGTGTCAAAGGGAGTAAGCCTGATCTTTGTCATGGCCCCGGAAAGAACTTTGCTTGATTTTCCTTCCCAGGACAGTTGGGTTTCCATAATATATTTTGCAAGATCTGAGGGATTGGTCCAGAGGCCTGCAGCAGCCATTTCAGGATAAATGTGAAACTTGCCTTTTATCTGCTCTCCATTTTCGCGGTACCCTGCGGCCAGCAGAGAAAGTTTATCTGCAGGCGGCGGTTGGGAATAAAAGCTCTCAGTCATTCCCATCGGCAGTAAAACATTTTTTGATTGGTATTGATCGTAAGCCTCACCGGTTATATCCGTGACAATCAATTGGGAGATGGTAGTGCCTCCGCCGGAATATTCGAAACGCAGACCCGGAGCAAATTGTGAACGAATTTTTGAAGTGTTCGCTGGCCTTTTGCCATCCAGAATTTGCACAATAGTTGGAATGGTGTCACCCTGCTCATACCCGGGAAAGCCGTGAACGGTAAGCCCAGCCGTATGGCTCAGCAAATTTCTGATTGTAATTATTTTTTTCTTCGCTACAGTATCATATGGGAAACGCCAGGACTTCAGATATTTGTTGATATCCTCATCAAGATCAATTTTTCCCGATTGAACTAAATTCAGCACGCCGATCGCATGTAGGGATTTAGATATAGATGCAGCCTGGAAAAGCGTATGCGTTGTAACGGGGCGTTGCTCTAGTGAATCTGCGAAGCCATATCCGCGTGCCCATTCAAGGCTATAGTGATGAATAACGGCAATGCTTACCCCATTTACTTTATAATACTTCATGCGTTCCCGTAGGGACCAATGATTCGTGCTGTCAGCAATCTGGACCCATCCGCTTAAACTGTTTTCCACATTTTTGATATCCTTCTCCACAGCCGGAGAAAAGGAAGGGTTGTTTCTCTGACCAAAGGAAACGGTAACAGAAAAAAAAGCAAGTAAACCAGTAAAGAAGATTTGATGGAAAGATTTGAGAGACGCCATGTTGTATTTTTTGTGATGATTGATCATTGCCTAATTACTGATCTGTCACTGGTCCCAATCACAACCTATAGGCGCGCCCGGGGGCATGGCCTCGTGCTGCGTCAAAGGTTTTGCTTTGTCAGGAAATTTCATTCTTTCTATTGTTAGTAATAAATGTGCTTTGTAAGTATCATCTGTTGCTATTTTCAATTCCCTTTGAGCAAACGTTTTGATATCGTTCAACCCTTTTTGTGCAAAGCTTCTTGTTGCAAAGGATGCATTATCGTTTACAGAAACTGATAAAAGATACGTAAGCAGCAACTGCTCATTCTGCAGCGATATCAACTGATCAAAACCTTTTTGCCTTGGCGCTTTCCAAATCTTATCAATCAGCAGGTTTATCATTTCGTCCGCGCCTAAACCATTTGTCTCGGTTTTGTATTGAACCATCCTGTCCATCCTTTCAATATTGAATAAAAATGATAATGGAAAATCAGCCGCTGTTTCTGCAGCTGCAAGCGGATCAAAGGCAAGCCCTGTTCTCTTGTTAAATAATTCCCGGTGATATTCATAACCTGCAGGCCTCGGCGGTATGAGCCTAGTAATATATTCTGGAATGGCTAGTATTTTCACATCTAAACAACCAACCACGGCGTTGAGTGCACGCAGTTGCTCTTCTTTTGTCAATGCCTTGGTTACAATTTGCCCGTCCTCGCGCAATGCATACGTATAATACATCCCGCCAACCATTTTTGTGACTGCTTCGAGTTGATAGCGATGAAATAAATAGGCTGGCACAAGCACATCTTCTAATGTCGCCATGGGAGTGCCGGGCCTAATATTTTTTTCTCCAAATTGAGACAATGCTTTTTCTCTCACCTTCAACACTTCTTTTAATTCTGTAACGGCATCGGCACCGTTATCCCAGAGATGAGCCTTGGGGTGTAAACCTCCAGGCGCCCTTGCATCGCGGTCGCTGATAAACAGTAATCCCTTTTTTGTTGCATCAGTCAAAATAGTATTTAGCGCAGGTGTTTCATCTGCCCCTTTCTCAAATTCGCGGTAACCCCAGTTGATGGATACCTTGTCCCACTCGCCAATCTTATCATCATATGCATTACTCAAATCCATTTCGCCCGAAGCATTTAAGCGAACCAGGGGATGGGGATAATCCATTACACTGGCCCGACCGTTTACGCTCGATGCATAATTGTG
>DATMMJ010000342.1:0-14165 GCA_035569795.1 Puia sp.
AGGGATTCAAAAACTTCTCTTAATAGATCCTGAATAATGAAATTCTGCTTGTAGAGTAGCTGCTCACCTCTTTCCAATTTGGAGATCTCATCAAGGTCGGTCATCAAGTTCACCAGTCTTTCGACATTTTTGGCGGCATTCTCCAGGAATTTCTTTCTTACTTCCGGCTCTTCCATGGCGCCATTCAGCAAGGTATCCACATAGCCTTGTATGGAAAAGATCGGGGTTTTGAATTCATGCGCGAGGTTCTGCAGAAATTCCTTCCTGTATGCTTCATTTTTTTTAAGCAATTCGATTTCTTCATTTCTCTTCTCGCCCCATTTTTCCACATCCTCCCTGACCTCGTCAATACTTTTTTGTGGAAGGATGTATTTAAAATACACTTCTTCTTTTTTTGTTGCTTTAGTTTGGTGGATAAGCTTATAAATGAGCTTTATTTTTCTGTAGATAAACTTTTCGAGTGTGAATAATATCAGGGCGTAGCCGATAGTAAATACGATAATTAGTGAGGACAGACCCACCACCCAGCTGTGCCCCAAAAAATAGGCTCCCAGCGATACTGGTAGTGCAAGTAAACCTGCCGTGAAGGCTGATAATTCTCTAGGTGAAAGATTTTTAGTCGTAAACATGCCCTGAATCCGCCAAGAGGCAGACTTTTTTTACAAAGCAAAACATTTTTTTATGCATATACTATTTATTAATGCACACCCCGGTTTATAAGTCAAATTTATAGCCAACGCCTTTGATGGTTGTGATGCAGTCCAGACCCAGCTTCTGGCGCACTTTGCGAATATGTACGTCGATGGTGCGGTCGCCTACTATAACGTCGTTGCCCCAAACCTGGTTCAGTATCTCGTTGCGCAAAAAAACGCGGCCGGGCCGCGAAGCAAGCAAATACAGTAATTCAAATTCTTTTTTCGCTAGCGTGATATTGCTTTGCCCAACTATCACTTCATACCGGTCAGGATCAATAGTAAGGTTCTCGATTTTCAGCACTTTGCCTTCAGGTTCTTTCACAAACCTGCGGAACAAAGCATTCACCCGGCTCACCAGCACTTTTGGGCTGATGGGCTTATTCACATAATCATCGGCGCCGGTTTCTAATCCCTTTATATGTGAACTTTCATCGTTTAGCGCGGTAAGGAAAATAATGAGTACATCTTTAAAAGCAGGCTGCGATCTTAATATCTCGCAAACCTCCATGCCGTTTTTTTTGGGCATCATGATATCTAAAATAATCAGGTCAGGTTTTGAGAGTTTTGCCTTTGAAAGCGCGTCATCGCCATCCTTGGCAGTCGTCACCTCATAACCTTCTTTAACCAGGTTATATTGAATGATTTCCAGGATATCCGGCTCATCATCAGCTATTAGTATCTTTTTTCCTTTCTGCTCCATTTAACACAAAATTTACGCAAACCTAATAGAAATTAAACATAGCAGGGGTTTGAGCGGTTTAGTTTACAATTTGTTAATATAGAAATAGCATACAAGTGCAAGGTATCCAATTAGGGTTATATTGCTGGCGCCATAGAGGGCAACCTGCAGATACCTTTTTTTCGGTAAACAAGATGAAATGGTAGTATTTTTGTTTTATTTGTGTTCTAACTTCCTGATTTCTAAAAAGGTCATTCATGCTTAATTTTTGAAACAATTGTGAAACCCTATCTCGCTTTGTCATTCCTTATAGGCCTCTGCTCAACTGTAATAGCCCAAACTTCCTATCCTTATAAAGTGGCTCAGGACCGTATGCTTTTTCATGATAATATCGATAAGGAACAAAAAAATGTGCTTGATCTGGAATCAAAATATGCCCAGAAAGACGAAACCATCACTCGGGCAATCAATGATGCGATAATACGCAGGGTTGACCTTTTGCAGCGCCGCATTGAAGAAGACACTTCCCTGAACAGCAATAACAAGAAAAGATACCTGCGCGGACTGGAGTTTATGCTGACCGGGTTCAAAAACAATTTTGATCGAAGAGATTTCCCACCTTCCATGGCCCCTGCGCTCGTCACAGGATTTGAGAAAGCGATGGCCCTTGATAAGAAAAATGAAAGCATTGAGCCTGTTATTGCAGAGAGCGATTATGGTATAGGCGAAATTTTGATCGATTGTTTTTTGCTGCCTTATGAAAATGCGGGCATTAGACCATCGCGGTATGTGCTTTTCAGAAAATATTGCGCACTGCACCCAACGGAAATCTTAAGCAGGCTGCAAAATCATCTGGATGTCCCTTTTACCGACAGCCTCATTATAGTCGCAGGACATAACAACATGCGCCAGCTGTACGATTTTGCTGCTGCAAATAATAAGCTTGGCGCACGCATACGCGAAAGCCGTGATACACTGGTACATGTGATTGGCCAAATGGCAATTAGCAAAAGCGGCCAGTTGTATTTTCCGTTTCTTGATAATCTGCTCAGGGGAAAAATAACTATCGCGGAAATTGATAGGGTAAAAGGCGATGGGATGAACTATTATAAGCTGCTTGTGAAAACCAGGCTCGACTATGCATCAAGATTGTTGCCACCTGCAAGAGACACAGCCCTGGAGATGGCGGCGCTCACGCAGATGCTTGCAAATAAGGCAAGAGAAGTATTTGTGAATGAAATCAATGGCCTGCATGATAAACCGGATGCAATTCGGTTTAAAGTGCTTGAACCGCTTTCAGCAGAAGAATTGTATTATTTAATAGTAATGTCGGAAGATGTGATTTATACTTCCAGCTATGTACGTGGGGTTTACCCTCAGATTTTCCAGCGCATGAAAGTGCCTCGCGGGGATAGCCTGATTATGTGGGTACATGGGGATTACTTCAGGAAGTTTATAAAAATGGCCGCGGCCTATAATACGCTGGACAATTTTTTAGGGAGCATGGATAAAGAAAATGCAAACACCGTAATGAAGGCGTTTATCCTTGGGCTGGAAAAAGCGAGTGAAGAAGATGCTGTGGATGTGGCCGATTCTTATAGTAGTATTTTTGATAAGAATGCCCCGCTTGCAAAATTTGTCCTAAACGAAACAAAATGGAACTATAAAAAAAATCTGGCGGCTAATAATAAAAAAGGAACCATCATATACAATTTGCTTCAAACCTTATTCGAATCTGCGGACACCACCCAAAATATTGATCTGTCCGCAAAGCTTGGCATCCCCCCTATTTATGAAATAAATCGCAGTACGCTGAAAGATTCAAGTGGACGCATAGTCGAACAGGCTTTTTTTTATGGCAACGATGAAGATAAAGATGGCCAAAATTCATTTGCCGATTTTATGGGCCTGTTTCGCGGAAAGCCGGAATGGAAAATCAGCGAAAACCCACAATGGGTGTCCATTTTATCCACCGGGGCAAACCCTGTTTGGATTTTTGCGAACAAGCCATTGAATGGAGAAGATGACCCTGACGAAAAAGCGCAGAACGATCTTGGGGCTTATCTGGAAAAGAAAAACTTAAGGCCAACCATTTACATCCATCGCGGACACAGCTATCATGTTTCCTCCACTTTGCAAAAATTGCAATCAACTGCTAAAATTGTCGTGCTTGGCTCCTGCGGTGGCTATAACAACTTAAGTGAAGTGCTCAAGATTAGCCACGATGCCCATATCATATCCTCCAAGCAGGTTGGGACCAGAACAGTCAATGAGCCAATACTTCAGGCAATCAATAATACCCTGATTGCTGGAAGAAATGTGGAATGGCTTACTATGTGGAAAGAACTGTCCAACCAGTTCAAAAACGATCCGGTTGCCAAGGACCGCTTTGATGATTATATCCCGCCTTACAAAAACCTCGGGGCCATTTTCATAAAGGCATACCGCAAAGCGATGGCCAATTAGATTTCCCTTTACGGGTGGTGGTTATTTCAGGGTTTTCATTATATTTTTCTGCTATTGGGGGGCTTTTAGCATGCATTTTTAACCAAGGGGACGCCGTTCAGTCATGGACATGGAAGCCGGGAAGTACAAACTCATAAACGAAGCCCTGAAACTTAAAACCGTCTTTGTATTTTTGCAAATTCTATGTCCGAAAAAGTGAAGACAAAACGAATTTTTGGTTTCAGGTCCTTAAAAAGGGTGTTCCAGTATGCTTCGCCATATAAAAAGCGGGTATATCTGTCCATTTTCCTGTCCATAGTGCTCGCCGTTGTTTCCCCGTTGCGTCCACTTTTCATTCAGCTTACAGTCAATAATTATATCAGTAAAGGGACTACTGGCCCTGTTTCCATAAAAAATGAAATGGTGAATTTCGTGGTCTGGATTACCGTTTTTCAAATTGGTCTTCTTTTACTGGAAACGATATGCCGTTTTTATTTTTCTTATATCACCGCATGGCTTGGACAAATGGTCGTAAAAGATTTGCGCATCGCAGTGTATAAAAAAATTTTGGGGCTCAATCTCTCGCAATTTGATAAGACACCCATTGGCACATTGACCACACGCACCATCAATGACATCGAATCCATCAATGATATTTTTTCAGATGGTTTGATTCCAATCATCGCCGATCTGCTGAGCATTATTTCTATTTTAGCGTTTATGTTTTTCGTGGATTGGCGGCTAACTTTGATATGCATGGTACCCTTTCCGTTTTTAATTCTTGCCACCTATGTGTTTAAAGAAAGCGTCAATAAATCTTTTATCCGTGTACGCAATGCGGTGGCGAACCTAAATGCATTTGTGCAAGAGCATATCACGGGGATGCAGGTGGTGCAGGCATTTGCTGCTGAACGAAGAGAGTTCACAAAATTTCGGGCAATTAATAAAGAGCACCGCAACGCAAATATCAACGCCATTTTTGCTTACTCGATTTTTTTCCCCCTGGTTGAAATCATTCTCGCCGTATCAACTGGCCTGCTGGTTTGGTGGGGTGCAAGACAAGTATTGCAGATTCCTGAACTGCAGGCAAAAGAGCTATCGGGGAAAATCATTGCCTTCTTCTTATACCTGAATTTGTTGTTCCGCCCGCTTCGCGTTATTGCTGATAAATTCAATGTGCTCCAGATGGGTATGGTAGCCAGCGAAAGAGTATTTAAGGTTTTGGACAATGATGATTTCACACCCCCTTCACCCCAAAGTGCATATGAGCCCGCACTAGTTAAAGGAAAAATTGAATTCAGCAATGTGTACTTTGCTTACCTGAATGACCATTATGTGCTGAAAAATATTTCTTTCACAGTTCAGCCAGGAGAAACGATTGCCATTGTTGGCCACACCGGAAGCGGCAAGACTTCCATTATCAGTTTGCTCAACCGTTTGTATCATATTCAAAAGGGTGAAATAAAAATTGATGGTGTAAACATCGAAGATTATACATTAGACTCACTCAGAAAACATATTGCAGTTGTGCTGCAGGATGTTTTTTTGTTTTCCGGTTCCGTTCTTGATAATATTACCTTACGAAATAAGGCTATCCCAAGAGAAAAGGTAGAGCAGGCAGCAAAGTTGATTGGAATGCACGACTTTATTATTGAGCTGCCAGGAGCCTATGATTACAATGTGATGGAAAGGGGCAGTTCCCTATCTTTAGGCCAGAGGCAGTTGCTCTCCTTTATACGCGCTTTGTTATTCGATCCCTCTATCCTGATTTTGGATGAAGCCACATCCTCTGTGGATACAGAATCTGAGTTATTGATACAGGAAGCCATTGATAAATTGGTCGCAGGGCGTACCTCCATTGTCATCGCTCATCGCCTGTCAACCATCCGAAAGGCGACTAAGATCATCGTGCTGGACAAAGGGGAAATAAAAGAAAGCGGCACCCATGAGGAACTGCTGGCAATGGGCGGATTTTACAGCAAATTGCACGAGATGCAGTTCACCAAGCACCCCCACATTGTAAAAGCTTAATGCTCCAAAAAAACTGAGAATATGCCACTCAACGACCAGAAGATCAGATGCTTGTAATAGATTTGAGAAAAATTGTGGATTAAAAATAACAAAAGGAGCCTTTTAAGCTCCTTTTGCTGAAATTAAGATAGCGATATTACTTTTAAGGGAGCGTGACTGTCTTTTGAAATGTCCCTATTGTTATTAGTGCCGTGTTATGGCAAGTTCCATTACCGTAATCAATCGTTCCGCTCACATTCAGGTTGCCTTTTGTGTATTTAAAGGAGGTGATGCCCTGAACAATATTTTTGCAGGTTCCGTTTCTTACAAGTGGTGAGGTGATATTTGCTGTCAGGCTTTCCCCGTAGGAACTGCTAACCGAATAACCGCCTGTGATATTAAAAACAAGGCTTGCGGTGTTTGCAGGTGTTCCAGATACCCAAAGAACAGTCTTGCTTCCTGAGAAGGAATAGGATGTATCATTTGGATAAGTGATGTTGCCACCAGTTACAGCAGTTGTTAATGAAACCCCAGCTTGAGTAGAAGTGTTTGCTATGGAATATTTTCCAGCCAATTTATAGCCATTGACTACATAGTTATTAAAAGTTGCTGAAATAGTGGTACCAGGCGTACTCAATTTCCCCGAAAAGATATAAGTAATGGAGCCAGAACGCGTTATACTGTCGGTGCTTACGCAGCCAGTTCCAAAATCCACAGTAAGCGTGTCGGGAAAAGAAGAGCCTGAAACAGTTTCGATTGCGCAATAATAGGAGCCAGTAACATTAAAACCTAAAGTTGCTTTGCCGCTTTTCATCTGCATCAGATTATCTAAGCTCTTGTCATTGCCCGCCTGAACAGCAACGTTGAAGGCGTCATCAAAAGCATTATCAGAAGTGGCTCCGTTAGCTGACAGATTTGCTGCATTGCCGTTATCGGTAGTTGAAGAAGAGGTACTGCTGCTTTTTTTGCAGGCAGTGATCAGCGTAATTGCTGAAATAAGCACGATTGCAGTTGCTCTAAGGTTCCTTAAGTTTGTTTTCATAATTATTTGTTTGTTTTTGGCATTTTGATGCTGAATAAACAACAACGTCAAAACCTTGGCATTAGTGTATCTTATTTCCAAAACCAATGATTTTCAGTTGATATTGTTTTGGAGCCAAGATAGCTCAGCGTAAAGACGAATCAAACGTAGTTTTCACAGCTAAAACCCGATTTCATATTTTGCGCCTACCCCCTTATCTTTGCGCAAAATTTGGGGGATCTATGTCGCGTAATTGCTTCAAATTCTTATTGGTAGCGGGTTTCAGCTTTTTTTCTGCTTTCTATTTCAATAACGCTTTTTCGCAAGTTGGAGGCGCTAAAGGACCAGAAAAAAAGGGCTTTAATGCCAAAGAAATCATTTTCGGGCATGTGCTGAATAACCATGATTTTCACCTGATTGATATTGTGGACGACAATGGTGCAAAACGACCAGTATCTTTACCGCTTCCCGTAATTCTATACTCTACCCAAAGGGGGTTGGATGCGTTTATGTCCTCTAATTTTCATCATGGCGAGCAGAATTATCATCATTATATGATGCTCACCGATGAAAAGATGGAAGAGCTAAAACTTGACCCGACAAAATACAATGCGCAGGACATTGTTGCGATAACTGACGACGGCCAAATCGACCGGTCTATAAGAGTTTATGATGTTTCCCTGACGCGCAATGTGGTGCAAATGCTCATTGCACTTGCAATTTTCACCTGGGTCATGCTGGCAATCGCAAAAAAGTACAAAAATGGGCATGGGGTTACTTCCGCACCAAAAGGATCCCAAAGCCTGCTGGAGCCCGTGATTACATTTGTCCGCGATGAAGTAGCAAAGCCAAATCTTGGCGACAGCTACCAAAAGTACCTTCCTTTCCTGCTCACCATCTTCTTTTTTATATTGATCAATAATATTTTTGGATTGTTACCAGGCTCAGCCAATGTTTCCGGTAATATTGCTTTCACTGCGGTGTTAGGCATCATTTCATTTGTTGTAATTCTTCTCAGCTCTGATAGACATTATTGGGGCCATATTTTCAATCCGCCGGGAGTCCCTTTGGGTGTGAAGTTTATTTTAGTTCCGGTGGAATTTATTAGTGTTTTCATTAAGCCGTTTGCCCTTATCATACGTTTGTTTGCAAATATGGTGGCCGGCCATATCATTATTATCTGCCTGATTTCACTGATATTTATTTTTGGCAACATGAATAAATATGCAGGATGGGGCACAGCACCGTTCTCCGTTGCATTCACCATATTTATTTACCTTATCGAAGTGCTGGTGGCTTTTTTGCAAGCATTCATTTTCACGATGCTTACAGCCGTCTTTATTGGCCAGGCAATAGAAGGGTCACAGCATAAAGAAGGGCATGACGATTCAGTAATGGTATAAAATGTTTTTTTTCACTAAATATAAAGCCACGTTTATGGATTTATTGACAATTATGCTCAGCACACCAATAGGTAATGCGGGTGGCGCAGTGGGCGCCGGGCTTGCTGCTGTGGGAGCAGGCATTGGCATTGGCCAGATTGGTAAAGGGGCAGTAGAAGCTATCGCCCGCCAACCGGAAGTAGCTAACGACATCAGGGCTAACATGATTTTGACGGCAGCGCTTGTGGAAGGCGCCGCATTGTTCGCAATCATCGTTGGCTTTCTGGCAATGGTACTGTAATGCCGTATCATTGCAAAGGCAATAGCTGCATTCAATGCACAGGGCGGAGAATGCAGCTTAATTAAAAATTTAGAAAATACCACACTAGCTCGATTGAAAAACTGGGCTGTTGTCAAAATATATTTATGAAATTACTTCTCCCTGAATTCGGCTTATTGATATGGACATTGCTGGCATTTCTTGTAGTGTTTTTTATACTTGGCAAATTTGCATGGCCTGCTATTGTGAAGGGATTAACGCAAAGGGAACAAGGGATTACCGATTCATTAGCTACTGCTGAAAGGGTGAAAGCTGAAATGGCGCAATTGAAATCGGAAAACGAGGCACTTCTTGTTCAAGCGCGTGAAGAGCGCGCCCAAATGCTGAGAGAGGCAAGGGATATAAAAGATAAAATCATCACGGAAGCAAAAGAACAGGCCAAAATAGAAGCCCAAAAAATTATCGTTAATGCGCAGGCAGCTATTGAGCAGCAAAAAATGGCAGCAATAACAGAAGTGAAAAATCAGGTGGGCAATTTGGTAATTGAAATATCTGAAAAGATATTGCGGCGGGAGCTGGGCAATAAAACGGAACAGGAAAAATACATAACCCAATTAGCGAACGAAGTAAAACTCAATTAGCAAGTGTGCAGTGGCCAGGTTGAGCCACCTGGTCACTAGACAATTTTCAATTTTAACAAAATGCCTAACCCACGCCTAGCGACACGATATGCAAAAAGCCTGATTGATTTGGCTCTGGAAAGAGGCGAGATAGAACCAGTATATAGTGATATGCTGCTGTTGCAATCAGTTTGCAAAAGCAGCAAAGATTTTGTGAGCCTGCTAAAAAGCCCCATCATTAAAGGCGACCAAAAGCAAAAGGTTCTGGATGCAGTTACTAATGGAAGGATAGGGATGATCACTGCTTCTTTTAATAAATTGCTTGTTGCCAAAGGCCGCGAGGACGTTTTGCCAGAAATTATTACTGCATTTATTCAGCAATACAAGGATCATAAAGAGATTTTTATTGTGAAGCTCACCACTGCAACTCCTGTTAGTGAGGAATTAAAAAACGCAATCCTGGAAAAAATAAGAAAGGACACTTCTATGCAGAACATTGAACTGCAAACGGAAATTAAAGAAAGCCTGATAGGAGGATTTGTGCTGGAAACGGCTGGTCAGTTAATGGATGCAAGCATTGCGTTTGGCTTGAATAATGTAAGGAAGCAGTTCCAGAATAATGACTTTATTTATAAGATCAGGTAAGTCTCTTGACGGCGAGAAACGGGGAATGCATCCTTGTTATTGCTATCCTGAATCTGAGAAAAAGAATACTAAACTTCAAAAAAATTATGCCAGAAATTAAACCGGATGAGATTTCAGCAATACTTCGCCAGCAACTAAGCAATTTTAACGTTGCTGCCGAAATGGAAGAGGTGGGTACTGTCCTGCAGGTGGGTGATGGTATTGCCCGTGTGTATGGTTTGAATAATGTACGCAGTGGTGAGCTTGTTGAATTTGAGAACAGTGTGCGGGCCATTGCATTAAACCTTGAAGAAGACAATGTGGGTGTGGTGCTGATGGGCGAAAGCGGCGATATAAAGGAAGGCGCCAAAGTGCGCCGCACCGGAAAAATTGCCTCTATTAATGTGGGAGAAGGGATGTTGGGACGTGTAGTGAATACACTCGGGGAGCCCATCGATGGTAAAGGACCCCTGGCTGGGCAAAAATATGAAATGCCCTTGGAGCGCAAGGCACCTGGCGTTATTTTTCGGGAACCTGTAAAAGAGCCTTTGCAGACTGGGATTAAAGCGATAGATGCAATGATCCCCATTGGCCGCGGACAACGCGAGTTGATCATTGGAGACAGACAAACAGGCAAAACAGCCATTGCCGTTGATACGATCATTAATCAAAAAGAATTCTATAAAGCCGGAAAACCGGTTTATTGTATTTATGTAGCGATCGGGCAAAAAGCTTCTACAGTAGCGGGCGTAATGAAAACACTTACTGATAATGGTGCTATGGAATTTAGCGTGATCGTTGCCGCCTCGGCGTCCGATCCTGCACCATTGCAATTCTATGCTCCATTTGCAGGGGCTGCTATTGGCGAATTCTTCCGTGATACGGGTCGCCCGGCATTAATTATCTATGACGATCTTTCAAAACAGGCTGTGGCATATCGGGAAGTTTCTTTATTGCTTCGCCGCCCGCCCGGCCGTGAAGCCTACCCGGGAGATGTGTTTTATCTCCATAGCCGTTTATTAGAGCGTGCTGCAAAAATTATCAGTGATGATAATGTTGCCAAGAACATGAATGATTTGCCTGACTCAATAAAACATCTGGTAAAGGGAGGGGGTTCCCTAACAGCATTGCCTATCATTGAAACACAAGCAGGTGATGTATCTGCTTACATCCCCACAAATGTGATCTCTATTACTGACGGGCAGATATTCCTAGAAGGAAACCTGTTCAACTCAGGTATCAGGCCCGCTATTAATGTAGGTATTTCGGTTAGCCGTGTGGGTGGAAATGCGCAGATCAAGTCAATGAAAAAAGTGGCAGGGACCTTAAAGCTGGATCAGGCATTATACCGCGAAATGGAAGCTTTCTCGAAATTTGGTGGTGATCTGGACCCTGCAACCAAACTTATCATCGATAAGGGATCCCGCAACGTAGAAATATTGAAACAACCTCAATACTCTCCCTTTGCCGTTGAAAAACAGGTTGCTATCATTTACCTCGGCACCCAGGGATTATTGCGCAGCGTTCCGGTAAAGAAAGTCAAAGAGTTCGAAGAACATTTTTTGTTGGAAATGGAAAATAAATTGCCTGAAATACTTGCAGAATTTAAAAAGGGAAACCTCCCTGATGACGGCGTCAAGAAAATGGTTGAACTCGCAAATGGATTAATCACGCATTACAAATAATCAATTTATTGTAGCCCCGCAAAGCCTCCTTTAGAAATTAAGAGGCTTTTTTCTTTTCTAAGCTTGCAGGAATTTTTTTTCAGGATTTTTTTTCAAATCACTTGCATTATTCAAATTTTCATGCAATCTTTGTTTTCTCATAAAGACATCATCGTACCCAATTTCCTCTTCAATTACCTCGGTTCAATTTCCAATTTTTTAGTTTCTTATTTTATCTTCTCCAAATCCGTGCAAAAAAGAATTGCCATCCGATCCTTAATTTTTTTGATTGCACAACTAATTACTTTACATATTTCTTCCAATACCTCTAAAAGATTTTAGTGCTGTTCTTCCAATAACTATGGGCTACTGGCTTAGTTTTCAAGTACCCCTAAATATAAGTTATGAAACAGTTGTACCCTTCTCTAAACCAAACAAATCTTTGTTTAATCAAAAATGCAACCATAACCGTTGCTTTATCATTAGTCACGATGGTATCATTTTCACAAGGACTTACTTTTACCAACCCAGCCCTGGTGTCCGGTGCTGAGGGATCAGACGGTGCTGTGTACAGATTTCCGAGTGTTACTACCAATGTAGATGCCCTGGTAACAATCAATGGAAGGTCCTCTGGTTTGGTCACCCTCGATACTGTGGACGTAACCAGTACAGGTTTTGACAAAGCATTTCAGCCTGTGGTAACATACAATAAGGGCCATGTAAACGGACCTGCAAAGTGGTGGATGGAATTTAGTGTGACCTTTGTCCAGGCAGGCACCTCAACGCCCATCGTGCAGGATACTTTAAATGCAACGGCCATTGACATTGATGGGGATGGTTCGGTTTTGCAGGAACAGTTTACCGCCTATGGGGTAGCTACCTATACAATGAATACTCCAACAAGCGTCTTTTCAAGTAGCGTCGCAGGTGGCACCATGTTCACGGGACCCATAGCAAATTCACCGGGTATTGACACCTCCGCTACTAACTTGATGGTGACTTTAAATTATTCAAATGTAAGTACTATCAAATTCCGCTACGGCGGAGAGGTTAGCGCTTCAGGATCCACCACAGCTGGTAACCGGTATAATTCAATCTGGTTCAGAACATTCAGATATACTGAGGCAAAAGTGAAAACGCTTCCGGTAATGTTTGAATCCTTTACGGCGGAGTTGAATAACAGCAATAATAAAACCGTGTTGAACTGGGCAACGACTTCTGAATTGAATGCAAGCAAGTTCATCGTGGAGCGCAGTACCGATGGCAGCGAATATGAAGATCTGGCAATTGTATTTTCCCAGGAAGGTAACAGCACTTATGTAAGGAAATATAATTATACAGATGACATTAGCAAGATAAACAGCCCAATGGTTTACTACCGATTGAAAATTGTGGATATGGACGACAATTATCAAAACTCGGATATTGAACTAGTCAGGCTATCCAAACAATATGGGCTCATTAATGTCCTCGTCTACCCGAATCCGGCTCAAAGCGAATTGCGCATAACCATCCCTGATAGCTGGCAGGGTAAAGCAGTTGGGTATACTATTTATGATATCCACGGCAGCCTGATAAAGCAGAAATTGAGCAGTTACGCCGGACAAACAGAGTTACTTAATATAGCCGATTTACCTGTGGGGATTTACCTTGTGAAAGCGGTATCGGGAAATCTGGCTTCCATGCAAAGAATTGTAAAATTAAATAATTAAAGTTTTAGTTTTAAAGGGTACGATCAACAACGGCCGGGCTTTTCTAAGCCTGGCCTTTTCTTTGACAGTGTAGCATGGGCTTTCCCGTTTACCGATAATCATTTTACTTTACTCAAGTATTGTCATTTTTGGTACATTAGCATCTCAACATAACGTTATCAAGCAGTAAAATCATAATAATCAGTATGATAAAAACTATTATCATTGACGATGAGCGCCTGGCGAGAAATGAGCTGAAAAAATTGCTAAGCGATTTTCCTGAAATTGAAGTGATTGCAGAAGCAGCCAATGCAAATGAAGGGATCGAGAAAATTGACAGCCTTGCCCCCGACCTGATTTTTTTAGATATTCAAATGCCCGGCAAAACAGGTTTTGATATGCTGGCTGAATTGGACAAAGCCCCGGATGTCATTTTTACAACTGCCTATGATGAGTATGCATTGAAGGCTTTTGAGGTGAATGCCCTGGATTACCTTTTAAAACCTGTTGAGCCAAAGCGATTGGCTGACGCAATCCAGAAGCTGCACCTGGAAGATGATAAGGAGCCTTTGCAGGACCATGATATTTCTACAAATAGAAGCATACTCAACGAACAAGATCAGGTTTTTGTAAAGGACGGAGAACGCTGCTGGTTCGTAAAGCTCTCTGATATCCGTTTATTTGAAAGTGTCGGAAACTATGCTAAGGTGTATTTTGGGCCAAACAAGCCTCTAATTTTAAAGTCTCTGAACGCGCTGGAAGAAAGGCTTGATGAGAAAGTTTTCTTTCGCGCCAACCGAAAACACATCGCCAACCTGCGACTGATCGAAAAAATAGAGCCCTATTTTAATGGCGGCTTGCTTTTAGAATTGAAAGGGGGTGAAAAAATTGAAGTGAGCAGAAGACAGACAGTCAAATTCAAGGAAATGATGAGTCTGTAATATGCTTGCGCTAATAAGGAGAGCTGATGTACAACTGGAAATAACGATTGACTATGATAAAGGAATTGGTATTAACCGGGTTATTGGCAACAATAACCTTTTTTGTTTTCTCG
>DATMMJ010000343.1:0-7195 GCA_035569795.1 Puia sp.
CCGATGAATGGAAATATACAGTTGAGGATGCTGCAACAGTTGGCCAACAATATGTGATCAGCCCTTGGCTCGATGACAGCTTGCGCAAAGATTATGATGGGCTCCTAAGGTGGCTTGATGTGTTCAACAAAAGCGGTGAGCTATGCAAAAAATCAGGAATGAAATTCGGTTATCACAATCATAACTTTGAGATCAGCACCATTATCAATAATACCATGCTGTATGACATCATTTTAACACATACTGATCCTTCGCTGGTTGCACAGCAGATGGATATTGGTAATATGTATGGTGTTGGCGGCCGTGCATTGGATTTCTTAAAAAAATATCCCGGAAGATTTGAATTGATGCATGTTAAGGATGAGATTAAAAGCACGGCGAAAGGAGAGATGGAAGATGGATTTGAAAGTACGCTGCTTGGAAAAGGAGTCCTTCCCGTCAAAGAAATCATTGACGCAGCTTCAAAAGGCGGAACTACCCAATTTATTATTGAGCAAGAATCTTATCAATCCCTGACTCCGTTAGAATCTGTTAAACAAGACTTAGAGGTAATGAAGAAATGGGGGTATTAAATATAAACAATCTTAATTTTCTTTCTTACTTCTTCAACCTGCTTTATAAGATCCTGCTGCTTTTTAATGGTAGCTTGCTGTAATCTCAATTGCTGCCTGATGATTTGTTGCTCAAGCTCGTTAGTCTTTTGCAAGTCTTTATGCCTGATTTCCTGAAGCGCCTGCAACTGTACTTTCAAATCCTGTCTCAAACGTCTTTCATCCGTTTCGTCTGTTGCTTCCGTTACATCCTTATTCAATTTATCCCAATCCAGATCGCGGAGGCTTTTACGGATTTCATCCTGCAGTTTTTCGACATCTAAGTCTTTTCGGCTGACATTGATTTGTTTTTCAATCTTTCTCCAGTCAATTTTATTTATAGCTTCCAAATTTTGTCCCAATGCCAGCTTTGCACGTTTTTCCCCTTCCAAGGGAGCAAGCTCGCTCTTTGGAACAGCAGTGTCTTCAATTTCTTTATATAAAAAACTTGCATCCGGCACATAAGGATAATTTTGCAATGAAAAATTTGCAGGCGGGACAGCTGGACCAGACGGTGCGAGGGAATATTCACCAGGCTCTAAAACAACCGCGTTGCTTACGCCCTGATCATCATCAACAGCACCTTCTTGTTCATAATTGCATACCAATTCCAAACCATTATCAGCCGAAGGCCTATTGGCGTTCAATGTTTTTGCAATACGCTGCATCTTTACCTTGCAAGATATCCCAACGTTACTCTCATTCGCAGCGCTTTTTGGGTTAATAAAGCTGACGCCGAGCAATTCTACAGCGTGGGCCTTTTGCAATTTAGCCACGTTGTCAGGGGATTTTATTTTGTGAAAAGCACCCTCGGGCTGCGTTAGCGTGGTAAATGCCGCCGTTGCTGCAATCAATAAGATGAGGAAAAATTTCGGACTATTATTGTGGACGCGTATTTTTTGCCCGGTAATGCGCATTACTCTTAGCAACAGCATCTTATTACTTTTGCCAACTGCTGCCAGCGCAAGTTTATGTGAATGCCTGGCTTTTTCAAGCGACAACAACGCGAGTGCATAAGAGCAAGGATCGTAACGAAATTGCATCACCAGGTCATCACAACTGTTTTCGCGTTCTTTCTTTATGGCATGGATAAGCATGAGCGAAAAAGGGTTGAAAAAAAATATGATCTCCGCAAATGCAACCATGAGGTTAAGCAAATAATCATTACGTTTTATGTGAGCCAATTCATGTAATACCACGGCCTCCATTTGTTGCGGGCTTAAATGGTTGATCGTTGCAAGTGGGATTAAAATGACAGGCTTTAAAAAGCCGATCGTCATCGGGCTTTGTATTGCAGAGGAAAGCCAAAGTCTGACAGTTTTATGAATGCCTATCCTAGCAGTAACACTTCCTATAAATATTCTTAAATCGGCCGGCGGCCTGTGCAAGCCCGCTTGTTTTAAGTTTTGCGATTGCACATAATAATTCAAATAACGGATCAGAAAAAAAACGAGAACGGTCAAATAAGCTACCGAGCAGTAAGGAACCAAAGCGCTGATTGCCTGTTTCGAAAAACTGAAAATTGACATACTACCACCCGAGAAAGTATTTGCTGTAATAATTGTCTGTTCCGAAAAATCATGGTTAAAATAATTTGTTGTAAGTGTCACCAGGCACCAAAAAGACCCTGTGCCTAATAAAAGCAGTGCAATGCCGTGCTTTGCTTCGGCAGAGATTTTTTTTATCGCCGAGGTAATAGCTAAATATAGCAACCACATCAGGGACATTTGCCACAAACTGTCGAAAAGTGCCCAGCCAAGCATTTTAAGCAAAGCCGATTGGTTAAGCAGGTGCATGCTTATTGCTTTTTCAGGTTATTCAATAATTGCTGGATTTCATCCAGCTCAGACGGAGAAGCCTTATGGTTGCCTAAAGCCTGTATCACTAATTCAGTGGAAGACCCGCCAAATAACGTATCTATCATTTTTCCCAAAAGATGTTTTTGCGTTTTTTCTTTGCTGGCAGCTGACTGGTAAATATGTGTCTTGAAAGTATCGTCGCGTCTGACCAGTCCTTTTTCGTGCATGATCTGCATCAGTTTTAACGTGGTGGTGTAACCGACGTCTTTTATTTTAGCGAGCTCTTCATGGACATCGCGAACGCTTGCTGTGCCTCTCTCCCAAAGCACCTGAAGGATTTCAAGCTCGCTTTCAGTTGGCTTGATATACTTAGTTGAAGACATAAATTTTCTATTTACAGAACAATTTACGACAATCTTCGTAATAAAATGTTAAAACGATTTGAAATTTTTTGCGGTCTATGAATTGATACAGCAGATTGCATGGGTTTTCACTGCCTTAGGTTTTGTAATCCACGCAATTCCGGAATTACTTAATAGGACTTTCCGGATGCTGCTGATTGTGTTCCCAAATCATTTGCCGAGTAGTTTTTGTACTCCCATCATGGCTCCAGCCAGGCGGCCGCAGAAAATAATTGATCCCTTTCTTAAACGATCGGGAAGAGAATGCTTTTTTTAAAAGGCTTCCCCAAGTTACAAAGGCAATTAACGCGGGATTGAAGGATTCGATGTTTCTCGTGAGTCCGTAACGAGGCCGCTCTTCTTCTTTTTTAAAAGTCCCGAAAAGGCGGTCCCAGATAATGAGTATTCCTGCATGGTTCTTATCCAGGTATTTAAGGTCGGAACCGTGATGCACCCGGTGATGAGAAGGGGTATTTAAAATACCCTCGAGCAGCTTGGGTAACTTATTTACAGTTTCGGTATGGATCCAAAATTGGTATATCAAGCTGATTTGTTGCATGAATAAGACCCAAATGGGCTCGAAGCCAACGAATGGCATCCATGCCCAAAACAAAAATGCACCCGTCGCATTGCCCGTCCACGTTTGCCTTAATGCGGCAGCCAAGTTATAGTGCTGGGATGAATGATGCACCACATGGCTTGCCCAGAAATAATTGACGTGGTGGCTTACACGATGGAACCAGTAGTAAGAAAAATCATCAGCAAAAAGAAGCAAAACCCAGAACCACCATTTTTTATAATCCAATTCAAACAACCTGAACTTGTATATGAGGGTAAAAATCGCAAATATCATAGCCTTGGTTACAAAGCCAACCAGCACATTGCCGACGCCAAGACCAAGGCTTGTAAAAGTATCCTTTGTTTCGTAAAAATGTCTATTGTCTTTATAGGAGAACCAAGCTTCTATACAAAGCAATATCACAAACCCGGGGATGGCATAGTATAATATGTCAAGAGGCATATTTCAAATATTTAGTCTTCAACCGGCTGTTCAGAGTTTCTGGGTTTAAACCGTCCTATCCTGGAACCCGCATTTTAAATTTAAAGCCATAAAGCTACGAAACTAAAAGAAAAGTCCCCCTGTAGAAACAGCGGGACTTTGGTCTAGAACTTGATTAAGTGCGTTGCAAACATAATTATTTTTCATCAACATCAATAGAAAAATTAATTTCTTTTTTATTGCTTATAAATTTTTCGTATTTCTTAAAAATATCACGAGGTTGTCTCATGCCATTGATGGATAGGAACCGATTTTTTAGCTCTATAGAATGAGTTGGATTGCTGGTCTTATTATCTTTCTTCAACTCATCCACAAAGCCTTTTAAATCACCAGCAGCATTGCGCCCCTTGATTGTAAGATTGAAAATAGGACTATCAATTTGTTTGATTTGCGATATTTTCATCTCCCTATGTTGTTGGTTTTCGGGAACGGACGCAGAGCGCGTATGATGCAGGCTAGCAAGTGTAGGAGCTATTACCAGTGACACGATGGACATCAGTTTGATGAGGATATTCATTGAAGGACCCGATGTATCTTTAAAGGGGTCCCCAACAGTATCGCCCGTCACAGATGCTTTATGTGGCTCAGATTTTTTATAATACATCTGTCCATTTATATCAACGCCTTATTCAAATGATTTTTTTGCATTGTCCCATGCACCTCCGGCATTGTTCTGGAACATGCCCATCAACACACCGCTTACGGTAGCGCCAGCGAGAAAGCCGCCCAGAGCCTCAGGGCCAAGCACGAAGCCCATAACCAACGGAGCTATAATTGCGATGGCGCCGGGTAGCACCATTTTCTTGATGGAGGCCTCTGTCGAGATGGCTACACATTTATCGTATTCCGGTTTGCCTGTTCCTTCCATGATGCCTGGAATAGTTCGGAACTGGCGGCGCACTTCCTCAACCATTGCCATGGCTGCTTCTCCA
This sequence comes from Puia sp., assembly GCA_035569795.1. GTDB lineage: Bacteria > Bacteroidota > Bacteroidia > Chitinophagales > Chitinophagaceae > Puia. The sequence continues at coordinate 4,783 of DATMMJ010000343.1, forward strand.
ACTGCTCGGATTGCAAGGGAAGAAAAAATGAATGGTATCATCGCGCCTACGAAAAGGCTTGCCAATACTTTCGCTTTATAAATATCAATGCCATTGATGCCGGCTACACCCACGAACGCTGCAAACAAGGCCAACGCCGTTAAAGCCGCTGAAGCAATAGCGAAACCCTTTCCTGTAGCAGCCGTCGTGTTGCCTACAGCATCCAGCACATCTGTTTTTTCGCGGACATCTTTGGGCAGCTCGCTCATTTCTGCAATTCCGCCAGCATTATCTGCAATAGGCCCAAACGCATCGATCGCTAATTGCATCGCAGTTGTTGCCATCATGCCTGCTGCTGCAATGGCAACTCCATAGAGTCCCGCACATGCATAGGAGCCCCAGATGCCACCAGCCAGTACAAGAATAGGTAAACAAGTGGATTCCATTCCCATGGCTAAACCACCAATAACATTAGTGGCATGCCCTGTTGCAGATTGGCGTATTATGGTTAGGACCGGGCGTTTACCCATTGCCGTGTAATATTCTGTGATCATGCTCATGCAGGTTCCAACTGCCAGACCTACTGCGATAGCACCCAACACGCCCCATTTGGTAAATTCTATTCCGCGCAGGGACATCGTTTCTGGAAGAATATAATAGACAAGGCCTACGCTGGCTATACCTGCCAAGACAATAGAGCCCCAGTTGCCCATATTCAATGCTTTTTGGACTACATTCGTGCTGATACCTGCAGAATCGCTGATCCTGACAAAAAAAGTTCCAATAATCGAAAATATAATACCTGTTCCTGCAATCATCATTGGCAATAAGATGGGTGCCATACCCTCAAAATTATCTATCGATTGTGTTTCCTGGCCCAGCACCATGGTTGCAAGAACAGTTGCAACATAAGAACCAAAAAGATCTGCACCCATGCCTGCTACATCGCCTACATTATCTCCTACATTATCGGCAATAGTAGCAGGGTTTCGGGGGTCATCCTCAGGAATGCCTGCTTCTACTTTTCCAACCAGGTCTGCACCAACGTCAGCAGCCTTTGTATAGATCCCGCCACCCACGCGCGCAAACAATGCAATAGATTCTGCACCCAAAGAAAAACCAGTCAGCACTTCAATAGTTCTTAACATCTCAGATGAATATGCAGGATCACCAAATGGATGTGTTACAAATATTTGTTTTAAAATGATAAACAAACCGCCAAGCCCCAGAACTGCAAGTCCCGCCACTCCAAGCCCCATGACCGAGCCACCGGTAAAAGAAACATGTAGTGCTTTGCTTAAGCTTGACCTCGCAGCTTGTGCCGTACGCACATTTGCCTTGGTTGCGCTCCGCATGCCGATATAGCCCGCTGTTGCACTAAGCACTGCGCCCAATATAAATGCAATAGCTATCGCCCAATGTGAATGCGGGTTGCTGAGGCCCATTACGCCCAGGAGCAATGCGGCGATGACGACAAAATAGGTGAGTATTTTCCATTCTGCTTTTAAAAAAGCCATTGCTCCTTCGGCAATATACCTGCTGATTTCCTGCATACGCTCTGTACCGGCATCCTGTTTAGATACCCATGCGTATTTGATGAAAGTGTACAGTAGTCCAACAACTCCCATTACAGGAACGAGATAAATCAATTTGTCCATAGCTTTTAGTTCTTAGTCAAAATTTCAAGGACGGCAAAAATAGGGTAAAAGGAACAAAAATGATAGAAATGGGATACATAAATAAGAATGTTGTACCCGATGCGTTTAGAGTGATAAACCAATGGTTTAGCCCATGCCCGGGAGAAACCACTAATAAAATTTCTTTGCCCGCGTTTTTAGTGGTATTAGTGCAAAAATTGTAGTGAATTTGCATTACACTTGCAACGAAACCATCCAAGTATCCGTCTTAATAAATGAATGAATTTGAAAACTGTATTGCTTTTTGTGGTTTTGATTCTATCGGCCTTTTGCGTTAAGCCGCAATGCACAACTCTTGGGCAAACGCCTTCTACTGCTTTCCCCGTTTGCGGGGTGGATACATTCAGTCAGCATATCGTGCCCCTGTGCGTAAACAATGGTGTTCCCGCAAGCTTTTGTGGTTCTTATCCGGACACAAACCCCTTCTGGTATCAATTCACATGTTTTAAGAGCGGCACACTCGGGTTTCTAATAACTCCTGATAGTATTAATCAGGATTACGATTGGGAATTGTTTGATATCACCGGTCACAGCCCCAATGACATTTATACAGATACTTCTTTGTTCGTCGTTGCTAACTGGTGCGGCACGTACGGCGTAACTGGCACATCCTCAAGTGCTAAGGATTTAATTGAATGTGCATCTGATCCTGCTGCCGGGGTAAGCACCTACAGCAAGATGCCAACCCTTGTACTTGGACACGTTTACTTGTTGCTTGTAAGCCACTATACCCAAAC
>DATMMJ010000344.1:0-3383 GCA_035569795.1 Puia sp.
CCGATAGCAACCCCTAGCGGAATCATTCTGGTAAAAGATTGCGGGCGAGTTATCACCAATGCGCCAAATATTGTAATGACTCTCTCAACAGAGAGCTATATTTTTCACTGCCCTTGTTTTTGTGGTAAACTATAGGCCAAACAACGCATTATCTGAAATAGAGAAGGTGACGATTATTGTAATGCAAAAAATAGGATTTCCATCCCTGCACCAGAGGGTGGGCGAAGCTGATTTGCTAAAAATTTGCTGCAAACTCTTTTATTTCTGTCAGGCCCTGTTTCCTCCAGGCTTCTTTTCCTTTTTTGTATATAATGAAAGTTGGGAATGCGTCCACTTTCAATTCATTGCAAATATTTGTTTGTTCCCCTCCATCTACATTTACCAGCACAAAGCGGGAGCCATATTTTTTAACCAGGGAATCTATCACCAGCGCCATTTTTTTGCACGGAGGACACCACACTGCGCCGAAATCAACCAGTACCGTTTTATCCTTTGGGACTTGCGACAAGTATTGCTCCATCGTTATTTGTTTTACCGCCCTTGGCTGCTCTACAGGTTTATCTGCTCTTTTCCAGGCACTGATGCCACCCTTCAAGTTAAAGGCAATGAAGCCATTTTGTCTAAGCCACTGCGTAGCCTCATTGCTTCTTGCCCCGCTAAAACAATAAGTATAAACAGGCCTGTTTTTGTCCAATGATAGTACTCGGCTTTTAAATTCCCTTTCGTCATTCCAGTCGGCCAGCATTGCGTGGCTGAGGTGCCCTGAGTTGTACTCTGCTTGCGTGCGCACGTCTACAAGCTGGATATTGGTTTGTGCAATTGCTTTCTGGAATTTATCCACGGAAAGATTGGTTTGCTGCGCGTTGCTACTGAAAGCAACCAAAAGACCTAGGTAACTAACAAGAGCCTTAGAACGGATGTGAAAATGCATTGGTATCTTTTTAACTTACATTATGGTAAAGGAGAAAGTTACAAAGCTACCGATAAACTTTTTGTACCTGTTGTTCCAGGTTTGCAACTGAGTACAAAACCCCCTAAGCCTGGACTAAAAAGATAATATAAATGATTATTATGAAATAACCATCCGTTTTTATACGGTATTTTTTCAGGTAATAATCCCATTGTCTTGCATATCAATGGTGCTTAACTTCATTGTGTAATTGTATCGCAGCCTTGAATAATAAAAAAGGCTTAGAGAGAGAAAAAAAAAACTGGTAATACAATTGCTACCTGTAATCCCCCTTAATAACTTTCCCAATCTTACCGTCCCTGCAATGGAGCATGTTGATTTATTGATGTCGCTAGGCGGATCATTAACTTGCCTGCTTATTTAAACTTTCGTGATGGACGTTCACACAACCATCCTCATTAGCTCGGTGGTTGGGTATATGGAATAAACACGGCGCATTTATAATACCTAAGCCGACATACAATGACACCTATTGCAATCATCCGGGACAGCCTGGAATTTGTCTCCCCTGCACAGGAAATCGTGAGAAAAACCTTTGATTTCCGAGTCACCGGTATCTATTATTTTCCGGAAGATGCTTTACAAGGACTCCAAAAAAACCCGGCACACATTGTAATCCTTGACCTCCATTACAAGCAGAATGGAGGCATTGAATGGATGAAAGCAATCAAAAGTAAAATGCCATACCTCAAGTGGCTGGTGTACACTATGCACGATGATGATGAAATTATTTTCAAAGCCTTGCGTGGAGGTGCCAACGGGTATCTGCTCAAGGATGCGACCCAGGAGCAAATGAATGCTGCACTGCATGAACTGATGAGGGGCGGCGCACCCATCTGCCCACGGATCATTCATAAATTGCTGGCTTATTTTCATCAGCCTCCAAAAGAATATCATCCAGGTATGCTGAGTCAGCGTGAAAAACAAATACTCCATTTTACTTCACGCGGATTGCTGTATAAGGAAATTGCTCTGCGCTTGGGCATACAAAGAGAAACTGTGAAAAAACATCTCTCAAAAATTTACGACAAACTGCATGTACAGAACAAGATGGAAGCAGTGAATAAATTCTATGGTTTACGGCAACCGGGATTTAGAATTGACTAACAAGATTTAGCAATTCGTTCATTTCAACTTCCTACTGAGGCCTGATTATTGATTAAAAAGAATTTTTGAAAGATGCATTGATGAAACGCATTGAAATTCCGTGCGGCCTTAAGTACAAATTTGTTGAATATTTAAAAATCATGGAAACTTAATTTATGAAAACTCAATTTTCAAAACACGTGGTGCTTGCAGGAAGCGAGAAACCTGCGCCCGTAGCAAAAAAACTCTCCAAAACAGATGGAAAGGAGTTAATGAATATCTCCATAAAGCTCAGGCCAAAGCAAGCGTTACCGGATCTCTTGGATCCTGCAGTATTTAGAGAATTCACCCCGATTACCCAACAGGAGCTTACAGACAAATATGGCTCGAGTGACACTGATATCAAAATTGTTCATTCATTTGCCCATCACGCAGGCCTCAGCATTGTAAAAACAGATGCTGGCAAGAAAACCATTGAACTCAGAGGCACGGCGAGTCAGATGGAAGATGCTTTTAAAGTGAGTCTTTCTAATTACAAGGGCCCTAAAGGCGCCAGCTTTCGGGGAAGAAAAGGAAACATAAAAATCCCTAAAGAATTGGAAGGGATTGTTGAAGGGGTTTTTGGGCTGGATACACGCGCGATTGCAAAACCCAAATTCAAAACAATAAAAAACGCTAAGGCTAAAAAAGTTAATAAGCAGTCCGCAGCTGCCCCTTATTTACCTACTGATATCGCTAATATTTATAATTTCCCGCAAAATGCTACCGGTAAAAACCAAACAATCGCAATCATTGAATTGGGAGGTGGTTACACAATAACGGACCTCGCCTCTTATTTCAACAAATTAAAAGTGAATACTCCCAACGTGGTGGCTATTTCTGTCGACGGAGGAAGCAATAACCCTACCAGTGCAAACAGTGCTGATGGCGAAGTGATGCTGGATATTGAGGTGGCAGGAGGTATTGCACCCAATGCAACTATTGTGGTGTATTTCGCTACCAATACGGATAAGGCATTTTTAGATGCAATCACAGAAGCAGTGCAAAGCACTACGTATAAACCGTCCGTTATTTCCATAAGCTGGGGATCGGCAGAAGGAACAGCAGGTGGCTGGACTCCTTCCTCCTTAAAAGCATTCAACGACGCTTTCCAGTCAGCTGCTGCCCTTGGCATTACGGTTTGCGCAGCGGCAGGCGACAATGGGTCCAATGACAATGTGAATGATAAGAAAGTGCATGTGGATTTCCCTGCATCAAGTCCTTACGTACTGGCTTGTGGAGGCACTTTGCTTTCAACAAACGGCAATAACATCGTAGACGAAGTGGT
>DATMMJ010000345.1:0-5009 GCA_035569795.1 Puia sp.
ATGCTAAGATAAGATTTTAAATTTTTTGTTTCCGGTCCGGGCCTCTACGAAAAAATTGTTCTCCTCCATAAAGAAAAGAGTTGCGTACATTTAATACACCTTCTTATTATTTTATCAACCAACCCCAGACTGTTTATGAAAAATGCAATTTTTATTTTTTTTGTTTTTATTTCAATTTTTACCCACGCGCAGGAAAGTGGGAAATATCTGATACGTGCAGGCAAGTTATTCGACAGTGAATCAGGTCAGTTCAAAACCTCCATGTCAATTTTAGTGAGTAATTCAAAAATCCTGTCTGTGAAGCCTGATAAAGAAGTGACTGCTGAGGAACAAAAAAATTACGCTCTGATTGACCTTTCGAAATATGCAGTACTGCCCGGCCTGATGGATGCCCACACGCATTTGCTGAATAGGGAAGACCTGCATCCGGGAAATGAGCTGCCTGGTTTGGACATGGGCAAGGTGCTCACTATGGAAGGGGATGCGTACCGTGCCATATATGGCGCTGCCCGTGCAAAGGCCTATCTGGAAGCAGGCATCACTGCGGTTCAGGATTTGGGTAACTCCGGACAATTTGCTGATATAGCCTTGCGGAGAGCCATCAATGAAGGCCTGGTACCTGGACCACGCATGCGCTGTGCTGGTCAGGGATTGTCAACCGAAGGAGGGCAAATGCCCGGCTTGATATATAAACACCGGGAGCTTATCAATGATGAATACAGGATTGTAAAAAACATCGAAGATGGGGTTCAGGCAGTGAGAGAGAACATTACGCAGGGCGCTGATGTAATAAAAATTTATTCAAACAACACGCCGAACAATACCATGCTCACTGTGGACGAAATAAAGGCGATTGTTCAGGAAGCACATCGCTACGGATTGCGGGTGACTGCTCATTCAACCAGTAACATGGCCGTATACAATGCAGTGGTGGGCGGAGTGGATGGCATTGAGCATGGTTATGAAGTGGCAGACAGTACCTTTGAACTGATGGCAAAAAAGAAAGTGATATTGGTGCCAACAGACGGGGACAGCGTCACTTTTGTGCAGTATGCAAAACTGGTAGCTCCGGATGATAATAATATGATCACTAACATCATGGCTTATCGCAAATATCTCGGAGGGCGCTTGCAGCGGGCAATTAAAAAAGGAGTAACCATTGCAGCGGGCTCAGATGATTATATTGATTTTAAGATGCCTTTTGCCGAACCATCCAAAAGAACGCTGGTTGGATATTTTGAATCGGGCGTGCCGATTGCACAGGTGCTGCAGTTTGCCACCATCAACGCGAGCAGGCAGTTGAACTGGAGCGACAGGATTGGGGTCATCAAACAGGGTTACCTCGCAGACATTATCGCTGTCGGTAATGACATGGATAAAAATATAAACGCAATCCTGGATGTTCATTTTGTGATGAAGGGTGGCAAAGTGTATCTGAACAAGTGAACCGGCGGAAGGGTGTAGCTATGCGCTCGGGGGAGAGGTATTCCCTTGAGACCAAAAAACTATTGGATAGCGCAGGATGCTTTCGGTCCGGGAGGCCCGGGGAATATAGCGTTTCGCGCAGAGAGGGGGGGGCCCCGGTGATTTTTTGTGTTGATTGTGTTTAGACGTTTGTTCTTGATTTATAAAGGATCAACTCCACAAACGAACGTGTCCGCTGCGGCGGATCAAAAGAATCACGGCCACCAAGTTATATAATAAAAATAGCGCCTCCGTTTGCAAGTTTGCAAGAAAATAACAGAGCAGATAGTGCCTATTCAATCCTTGTCGGAAAAGATTCAAAATGATAAGCCGGGAAATGCTCTATTTTCGTTTGGTACATTTTATTCAATATGTCAAAATTTACGATTGTTATTCATGGCGGAGCAGGCACTATATTGAAAAATGATATGACGCCTGATCTTGAGAAAGCTTATTCGGAAGGACTTCAAGTGGCGCTGGATGCAGGCTATGCCGTGCTGGAAGAAGAAGGTTCCTCCGTGAATGCAGTGAAAGCTGCACTGGTGATACTGGAAGACAATGTGTTGTTTAATGCGGGCCGTGGCTCCGTGTTCACAAAAAAAGGCGTGCAGGAGATGGACGCTGCGATAATGGATGGCAGGACGCTGGATGCAGGTTCTGTCGCAGGTGTGCGCAACGTCCGCAACCCAATCGAGCTTGCCGCGGAGGTGATGCGCAACAGCAACCATGTGTTTTTGAGCGGTAAGGGCGCAAATGATTTTGCGATCAAGCAGGGAATAAAATTGGAGCCTGATGAATATTTTTTCTCGCAGTTCCGCTACGATCAGTGGAAATCCATCCGCGACTCGGATAATTATTCACTGGATCATAGCCACCAACGCCTGGAAGAATTGATGAAGGATAAAAAATTTGGAACAGTGGGTGCTGTAGCCTGCGATAAAGAAGGGAATATTGCTGCCGCGACAAGCACAGGGGGCATGACGAATAAAAAATATGGCCGTATAGGTGATAGCCCGCTGATCGGCTGCGGCACCTATGCGAATAATAAAACTTGTGGTATTTCGTGTACAGGTCACGGGGAAATGTTCATCCGCACAGTGGCCGCATATGATGTGAGCTGCCTGATGGAATACAAAGGGTACTCTTTGCAGGAGGCAATGGATATTGTAGTGAATGAAAAATTAGTGCGGATACAAGGAGAAGGCGGTATGATTGGTGTGGACGCCAAAGGCAATGCTGCGCTGGTTTTCAACAGTGAAGGTATGTATCGCGCTGTAAAAAGCAGCGATGGGAGTGAGAAAGTTGCATTATATCGTTGATATGTTTTGGGGTTCTTTTCGCTCGTCAAAAAAGCAAAAAAAGCAAACCAGATAACGGGGTCAGAACATCTTGGCGGCAAAGGAAGTTTGTTAAGCTACTGTGGTTTGAGCCATGGTAATTCTGTCCTGCTCTTATAATTTGCAACCTGCATCGTGTTGCTTATTTTTGATTCTCAAATTAATTTATTGAAAGGGCAAAGGGCGGCTTTGGTTTTACCCATAATCATAAAATGCGTCAGGCCCTTGTAGTTGTCTGATGCCTTAATAGAGATCTAAATACTTCAATTTATTTACTTGAAAAAATATGCGGTTATAGTAGCTGCGGGTTCTGGAAAGCGTATGGAATCTGATACGCCTAAACAATTTTTATTGCTTAAAAACAGGGCAGTTTTGTGGCACACACTGAATGCTTTTTTGAAAGCGTTCAATGATATGGAAATAATCCTGGTTATTGCAAATGAATATGTGTTCACTGCCGAGGGTATCGCCAAATCTACCATTGATCCAAACCGCATTATTATAACGGTTGGTGGCAATTCACGTTTTGATTCGGTAAAAAGTGGGTTGAAGCATGTGCATGAAAACGCAATTGTATTTGTACATGACGGGGTGCGTTGTCTCGTTACAGAAACACTGATCCGTCGTTGTTATGAAGCAGCAGTTAAAAAAGGCAATGCAGTGCCAGCAATCAAGGTGGTTGATTCCTTAAGGCTGGAAACCAAGGATGGCAATGAAATCATCGACAGAAATAAAATCCGCAGTATTCAAACCCCGCAAACATTTAGCAGCGGGATCATTAAAGTTGCATTTGAACAACCGTACAATGCATCTTTTACTGATGAAGCCAGCGTGGTTGAAACAATGGGAGTGAAAATCAATTTGATTGAAGGGGAGGCGAACAATATTAAAATCACAAAGCCGATTGATTTGGTCATCGCAGAAAAGATTTTCGAGGGAAGGGATTTGGAGTTTGGGTCGTAAGCGTGCGCCAGCTCACACATTAACCCAGCAGTGTATTAAATTAACTTTTCAGCCATTTGAGCCAAAAAGGAAGATGATTGATTTTTAAGAACGGATATATCTCTACCTCTGCTCCAAAGCTAGAGTAGAAATAAGCAAGGTTGCGGATGTCAGAACCCTCAAAATCAAGAATCAGATTGCTGTTTGCATAATCATAGATAAAGCGGTCAATCAGGTAATGGGAGGCGCCTAAAGTTTTACCGTTCGGGTGGTTACCCACTAAAATATAATAAGCACGATTATTTGATAAAAAATAAACGCAGGAAGATACTAATTCGTTACTGGGCGAATAAACTCCATAGGTAATTGCTTTGTTTTGCTGATGAAGCAAATAGTATAAGCTTTCAAAATTTTCATAATCTTCGTCTTTCACGCCGCCGAGTTGCGCCATCACTGGTTTTGATAAAGCAATTACATCAGCAACAGGGATGTCTTTTTTTGCGGTGCATCCAAACTGTTCTGCTTTCTTAATATTCCTGCGAATATTCTGCTTATAAGATGAGTAAAGTGATTGATAATCTTTATTGAGTGAAAGCGTATAATTGTTTCTAACTATGGAAAGCCCCTCAGGGAAACTAAAAATATTCCCATGGTTCAATGCTATCTCAACCAATTTAAATTTTCTTGGAATGGCCTGAATAAAATCTCCGATCAGTTTTTGCGTAATGTTCTTTCCAAAGACCCCCAAGGAAGCAGTAAATGGAGGCTGGCTCAAGTAATAAATTCCAAATTTTTTATTCCAGGTTAAAGGCATAACCGCCTCGTAATCGCCCATTACTAAAACATCCCAGTTTTTAGCTAAAGCATCTAAATAGTAGGAGTAAGCATAGATCAATCCATTACCTGCGCCTGCAATACATGCATCCCATTTCGGTTTGCTGATTTCTGTTTGCTGCAGATAACAGATGTTATTGCCATCGCTCATTGGAAAGGATAGTTTTTGAACATTCTCCTGAATTTGATATTCTGAATATCTATGCTAAATGAAATCTTTTTCCAGAACGTGTTCAACTCTGGAACCGTTTTGAGGTTGCTGCTGAAATCGCTGCTGTACACAAGCGGCGCATAGATATTTATGATGTTTTTCAATAGCGATAATTGCAAGCCACCTATGTACAGAAATTTGCTGGTTTGTGGATTACTACCCCAGACATATGCATAAGTGCCCAGATCAAAAAATAATTTTAATGGAATTTTTTTTGGAAT
>DATMMJ010000346.1:0-3480 GCA_035569795.1 Puia sp.
GTGCTGGTTGTAGTTTTACCGTGAGTGCCTGCCACGCATATATTGAAAGAACTTTTTGTTATTGCACCCAAAACATCACTCCGCTTGGCGACGGCGTAATTATTTTGTATATAATACCTCAGTTCCTGGAGATCCGCCGGAACCGCCGGAGTATACACTACAAGCTGAGCCTTCCTATCAATCAATTCAATATTATCCTCGTAGTGCACCTTGATCCCTTCGCTGCTCAACTGGTCTGTTAATGTGGTAGGGGTCTTGTCGTATCCGCTAACTTCCCTTCCATGAATCTTGAAATATCTTGCCAGAGCGCTCATTCCTATACCGCCAATGCCGATAAAATAAATTCTGGTTATATCTTTTATGTCAATCATTTCTTTTTGCTCATGGTGATTGGCCAGTTACCAAAAATGAAAAACCTTCCATTGCCCTTTTTCTATTTTGCTATCGACTTCAAAATTTCCTTCGCTATTCTTTCATCTGCATCGGTCACCGCCAGCTTGCCAATGTTTTCTTTCAATTCATTTTGTTTGCGTTCATCTTTTGCCAGTGCGATGATTGTGGAAACCAGTTTTTCTTTCGCATCATTATCATTTATCAATATGGCTGCATTTTTATTCACCAGACTTTGCGCATTCATTGTTTGATGATCTTCCGCAGCAAACGGGAATGGCACAAACACGACCGGCTTTTTTACTACGCACAACTCGGCAATGGACATCGCTCCGGACCTTGAGATCACCATATCGGCAGCGGCAAATGCATATTCCATCTGCGTGATAAAATCATTTGTCCAGATATTTTTTCTTCCTGTCGCATCCCGGATTGCTTTTTCCGAATATACTTTTCCGGTTTGCCAAATCAGTTGCAAATCATTTTTTTCAAATTCCGCTATGTGGAAGTCAACCGCTTCATTAATACTTTTTGCCCCCAAACTACCGCCTGTAGATAAAACCGTTTTTTTGTCAGGATTCAATCCGAAAAATTGTATCCCTTCTGCGCGACTGATAGCATTGCCTACGATGCTGTCTCTTACGGGATTTCCTGTATTCATGATCTTTTCTGCAGGAAAAAACCGCTCCATCCCATCGCTCGCAGTGAATATTTTTACGGCTTTGTTTCCCAACAAAATATTTGATTTCCCCGCAAACGAATTTGATTCATGAATGAACGTCGGGATGCTTTTTGCCTGCGCATAGCGCAAAACAGGAAAGCTTGAATAACCGCCAACACCAATCACCGCATCGGGCTCGAAAATCCTTACAATCTTCCTTACCTGAAAAAAACTGATTAGGAGCTTGAACGGCAATCCGATATTTTTTATCAAAGAACTTCTGTTGAAACCTGCTATATCTATGCCTTGAATTTTGAACCCCGCCTGCGGCACTTTTTCCATTTCCATTTTTCCTTTTGCGCCAACAAACAATATTTCAATTGCTGGTTCGATTTTTTTTAAAGCATTGGCAATGGCAATGGCAGGAAAAATATGACCTCCGGTACCTCCACCTGCTATGATTATTCTGTTTCTCACTGTTTACATTTCACCTTTTTCACCTTGCTCTGGTTCTACTTCTTGCAATTTTTTGTCTCCTTCCAGTTGTTCCACATTTCTTGCAACACTTAACAGAATGCCAATTGCGAGACAAGTAAATAAAAATGAACTTCCGCCCATACTCACCAAAGGCAGTGTGACGCCTGTCACAGGAAATAAATTCACATTCACCGCCATATTCGCAAGTGCCTGTATCATCAGCGTGAAACTCAATCCCAACGCAAGAAATGCCCCGAACGCAAACGGGCACCTTTTGTAAATGCGGATACTTCTGAACAGGAACAATAAGTAAATACAAATGATGATTGCGCCTCCTACCAATCCGTATTCTTCAATAATGATTGCATAAATAAAATCCGAATAGGGATGTGGCAAAAAATTTCTTTGCTGACTATTTCCCGGGCCCAGCCCTATCCAGCCACCCTTTGCAATGGCAATCTTTGCCTGGTTTACTTGATAATTATCCTCGCTGTTATTTTCTTTTCCTCCGTACACAAAACTCTCTACCCGGTTAATCCATGTATCCACGCGCACCAAAATTCCAGCGCGATTTTCTGTTTTTGGTTTTTCTGTTGCATCACTAGATGATTTGTGCCTGAGCACAGCTGCAAGTATTAATATGGCAACAGGAATTAGTGCAATGCCAATAGTAAGCAACAGGTGCTTTCCTTTCACCCGACCGATGAACATCAACATCATGGAGGTTGCTCCAACCAGCAATGCAGTTGATAAATTGGCCGGCGCAATCAGCATACACACGATCGCAACCGGAATGATAAGGGGCAAAAACCCTTTTCTAAAATCTTTAATCACTGCTTGTTTTTTGCTGAGCAAACGGCTGAGATACATGAACAGTGCGAGTTTCGCCAGGTCGGAGGTCTGAAAGGTCAAATTGATTATTGGCAACCTTATCCATCGGCTCCCCTCATTTAGTTTTACACCAAAAAATAAAGTGTATACTAACAACGGTATGGATATAAGAAATAATATCAGTGCTACTTTAGAATAGATGGTATAGTTTACCTGATGCGCGAAATAAATAATCAGCACACCAATAAAGATAAAAGCCAATTGCTTAAACAGATATATTTCATTATTGCCTTTGTACATTCTGTACGCGAGCAACCCTGTGGAAGAGTAGACAGCGAGCAATGATACGAGCGCAAGCATCACCGCCGCGGCCCAAATCACTTTATCACCTTTGGTACGCGAACCCAGGTTCCTGAATGGGCTTCTTTCTATCGTGACGAAATCATTCATTTAAGCGTTTTGAATTTTAAGTTTGTAGCAGGCAGAAAAAAGCCGCCACCGTATTTTTCGTCGGTTATTGATCGTCTGTTGCGGTAATTTTCCAATCTCATTTGTCTTGCATATGAAGGTTAAAACTGCCAACTTTGCTATAAATCTCTTACTGCCTCTTTAAATTGGTTTCCCCTGTCTTCATAATTTTTGAATAAATCAAAACTTGCACAAGCCGGACTCATTAATACCACATCCCCTTTATTGGCAAAATGAAAGGCTGCTTTCACTGCTTCCTGTGCACTTGCAGTGTTCACGATCAATGGCATATCATTTTGAAATGCCTCATGAATTTTTCTGTTATCAATTCCCATGCACACTATTGCCTTTACCTTTTCCTTTACCAATTCTCGAATCAGCGAGTAATCATTCCCTTTGTCAACACCACCTAATATTAATATAGTCGGCTTAGTCATCGTCTCCAGCGCATACCAAGTGCTGTTCACATTTGTCGCCTTGCTGTCGTTAATAAAATCAACTCCTTTCACAGTCAGCACAAACTCCATCCTGTGTTCGAGCGCCTCAAAACTTTTTATGGCATCCCGGATTTTTTCCTTTCGGATTCCGATAGTTGCTGCCGCAAGCCCTGCTGCCATTGTGTTGTACTGGTTGTGGATGCCCTTCAGCGCAAA
>DATMMJ010000347.1:0-5999 GCA_035569795.1 Puia sp.
CCATCAACAAAGCATTCGGCAACAAATAATTCTTTAATCCGTGCTCTTTATTTTTTCCTTCCCACTCCACTAGTAACTTTTGTTATATTGACCTGGTTCATCGGTATGGATAATTTTACGTCTCAAACTTATTTAATATGAGAAAGATTATCCTTGCTCCGGCTATTGTAATTTTTATTTGCTTTTTAAGTTTTTATTGCAAAAAGTCGGGGAATAGCAATTCCGGATCAGGCTCAACTGATCCGAATGCTATGGTCACCCCTGTCGGCACTCCGGTAGGCTCGCCTGTTAGCCAAAGCATTGATGCAAATGGCGGGACTATTGTATCTGCTGATGGGGTTCTTCATATTATTATTCCTGCAGGAGCTTTATCTTCTGCAACGACTATTTCAATTCAACCTGTCACCAACGAATTTCCCGATGGAGTTTACAATGGCTATTCGCTTACTCCCGATGGCCAAAAATTTCAAAAACCAATTACACTCGAATTTCATTATCGCGATGCAGATCTTGACACGCTTGATGCCGGAGGCCTTTCAGTGGCTTATCAGTCACCAGACAAGACTTGGGAAATTTTTGAAGACCCTACATTGGATACCGTCAATAAAACTGTTTCTACTTCCACTGATCATTTTACACCTTATGTAGCTGCTGTAGATAACAAGTTAATCCCTAATCAAACCACGGTGCAAACAGGAAACGGAACAACAGTTGCTCATCAAGGTCAATTTAAAGTATCCACCAAAGTGGGTATTTCCACAGTGATCGCCTGGTCCTGGCGAGACTATGGCTACGTCAATACCAACGACAAGTGGGAAGTATCACCAAAAGGAGCAGGAACCATCACTCCAACAGGCGACGGAAATGCTTATTATAAAGCCCCGGACAATACTCCTTCGCCAAATATTGTTACAATTTCAAAAACTTTTACGCAACCAGGCTCCACTAAAACAAAGAAAATTAGCACGAAAATTAAAATTGAAGGGCCTCTGCAATACAGACTGGAGGCCATATATACAGATGATCATGCAATGGCTGGTACAACTTATCAGGATTCTTCTTCAGTAACAATAGCGATAAAACGAGATAGCTCAGTTTTGGCACAGGGCACTGATATAACAAATAATGCTCCAACCGTTACAGAAGATGGTTATTATTTTACCGGTACCAGCTGCCTGGTTACCTTTCAGCAGGATGGGGTCGGAACGGTCAATATTACAAAGGTTACTGGCACCTTTCAAAGCTTCGGGAACGACGACAATTTACTTACACTGGATGTATATAATGATGGTTGTATTGGTCCGACATGGAAGTGGACTTGTGCTGGTGGTTCTTCAAGCCTTTTTCATAGTGGCGGGAAAGCTTCTTACATTGACCCAGTATCATTTGAAGTAAGCTTAAAGAACCCGAAGGTATTAACGAACCAAAAAGCCTTTAATACGGCAGATAAATATTATCGTTTAACTCCGCTTCCGCGCTAATAATATCCTGTGTCAATGTTTTAAAACGCTTAGAAAATTTCATCCATGTGTTGGTGGTAACTATTAAACGCCTTTATTAAAAACGGGCGGTACCCTTTTTGTTTCTCATTCTTCTTAACTGCTAACTTTTGTTATATTGACTGGCTTTATTTCTGCATGTAGTTTTATTGAAAATTTTTATATGAAAAAACTTTCTGCTGCGCTCTTCACGCTGCTAATTCTATTTACCACCCAATTTTGCAAAAAAAGCAATGGCACGGGAAATAACGGCAACAACAATAGTGATACCATTCCAAAAGTTACGGCTACGGGGATTCCTACAGGTCCGATGGTAAGCAAGTTTATACCATCAGGTGGCGGAAGCATTGCTACTGCTGATGGAAGGGTGGAGCTCATTTTTCCTAATGGCTCATTAGCATCAGGAGACACAATCACTATTCAAAATATAACCAACAATGGCCCAGGCGGGATGGGAGATGCCTACAGGTTTTTACCTGAGGGGTTAAAATTTGCAAACCCTATTACTATAAAATTTAACTATGCTGACAGTGATGTGAATGGCACCATTCCTCAGTTGCTCGAAATAGGTTACCAGGATTCAACCGGTGTTTGGAACGAAGTAAGCAATAGTACGGTTGACACCACTGCAAAAACCCTGAGCGCGACAATAACACATTTTAGTGATTGGTATTATTTTCCGGATTTAACCATTGCAGCATTTTCGGGCGATGAGGTTGACGGTACACTTCGAATTACCAAAAAAGAATCTTATGTAGCTACATACACAAACATATTTAGAAATCAAATAGGCAAAGCTACGCCGGTAGATGGAAGCAATATCAAAGAGTGGGATGTTAATAACATCCGTAATGGCAACACAGTATTTGGATCGACTGTACCATTCAGCTTATTACCCGCTGCAGGGGTGACATATACTGCCCCCGCGCAAGTGCCTGGAGTGCGAAACCCAGTTGCAATTAGCGTTAAGCTCCAAAATTTCAAATATCTGACCAATATATCAGGTAAGTTAGCGTCTTTTAGTAGCCTGACACTTGTCCATAATGTGAAAATTCTCGGCAATGACTACAAGTATGCTGTTTTTATGGATTATGAAGATGATGGCGTTGATGGCGGCCTCGAAGGCTATCCCTTTAAGGAATCAGATGAGGTTTCTTATCTCGTAACTGTAAAAAACGGGACTGATGTGACAATCTCAGCTATTATTAACTACGACAACATTGTAACTCCTAGTAAGCAAACGGATCCTGTAAGTGGCCTCAGCAGCACGGTAACTGACCCCGGTCAGGAATGGCATATTAATGGTGGAGCAGGCACGGTATTTACTTTCCCCAACAGTACGAGCGAAGTAAACATTACGCTTTTGGACGATGTTACTAAACAGAAAGAACCTTTATTTACACGCAGTGATGGCATATCTGTAGGCGGCAATCAAATAGGCCTAACACAACAGAATATTAATTTTTATCTAAATGACAGCACCCAGAATTATGTGACAGATCCAAAGATAAAAATTACTATAAAACCGCAACACTAGTAAAAATAACAAGCAGGTTTTTTAAGTTTAAAAAACTCCAGTTGCCTTTCATAATCGTTAAAATGAAAACGCCAATTTTTATCTCATTACTTGTTTTTCCGTTTTGCTCATTCAGCCGGCAAGATAAAAAAGACAACCAGGATCATGGCATCGGTATCGGCATCAAAGCAGGTATCAATTTCGCCAATATCATGAATGCATCTTCGATTAACAGCAGCAGCAAAACCGGTTTTCATTTGGGCGCTTTTTTAGCGCCTGCTTCCAAATCCTTTTTTGGATATCGGGCAGAATTGATTTACTCCAAACAAAGTTATAATTGTGAGACCAACAGCAATACCGGGTCCGTGAATCTTAACTATATCGTTTTGCCGCAACTAACGGTGATCAATATCACAAAATTCGATCGGCTGCAGGTCGGGTTCCAGTTTGCCTATTTGATCAGTGCAAAAGCAGACAACGCACAAACTTCACGATTATCCAGTACACTTATGGCCAATTGCTGGATTATTACAACAGATTCGATTACGGAGCGGCAGAAGGCAGTGAGATTCATCCGTTCAAAGGGCTATTGATCGGCGCGAGATACAATATCAGTTTCGGCGACATCTATAAAATGCGCATTACACGAGCGGGCAACCCCATCCGTTCATTCCCACGGTGAACGTGAAGAATAACCTTGTTTAAATATTTGCAGGTTACCGGTTTTGATCATCAAAATTATTCTTTATGAAAACATTGGTTGTATTTCTTTTATCAGCTCCAAGCTTTTTTGACGTCCATGCACAAATGAATAATGCGGGTGATCAGAAAAAGATCGATCCGCCATTGCTGAACCAGGTTTATTATTTACTATTTCAATATAGTAATGGAATAATTATACGGTCTGCCATTTCAGGATTGAATATAGAAAAGACGAATGCTTCTCCTGACAAATTGTTCCTTGGACCTTATAGTGATGTCTTGCAAAAAAAATAAAATCATGAAAAATATTACCCAATAAAATTCACTCTGGATTTAATAATGATACTTTTCAAAAAATAAAATGCCATGAAACGTAATTTTTTTCTCTTTCTTGTTTCGATTCCCTGTCTGGCAATCGCCCAACAACCCTCACAAGCAGATCTTGATAAAATGCAAAAAAATGTACAGCAAAAAGTAGATGCGATGAAGAATGATCCGAAGTACAAGCAATATTTCAATAACTCGAGTGCGAACAATAATTCTCAGTTCAACAATATCCAACAGGCAAATATGCCAATCAATCTATTTGGCTCTTCAAAACCCGACACTGCTTTTCTTAATAAAATAAAGGTCCCTGCAAAAAATAACGTGGCGCTTGCATCTGTCCCGGCAAAAACACTGACAAAAACAGAATTGACAAATTATGTCAGGGGCATGAAAAATAAATTGATCCCTGCAATACAAACA
This sequence comes from Puia sp., assembly GCA_035569795.1. Classification (GTDB taxonomy): domain Bacteria; phylum Bacteroidota; class Bacteroidia; order Chitinophagales; family Chitinophagaceae; genus Puia. The sequence continues at coordinate 4,465 of DATMMJ010000347.1, forward strand.
GAAAATGTATATACACCTGTTGCTGAGTCCGCATATGATGCAGGTTCACTCAGCAATGCAGCGATTATGACCTGGTATATGAATCAACCCGTTGGCGATGAAGCGCTCGTATTGGCCCTGGAAGGAGTAGAAAAAGATCCAGATAATTTGAATGCATTGAATACACTTTCGGGGATACTAACACTTTGTGGCATTCCCGAAAAAGCGATACCGATTCTAGATTATATCCGCCAACAGGAGCCGGACAATTCTACCGTCAACAATAATCTTGGACAGGCATATGCAGCATTGGGCGATCAGCAAAAAGCTATTACCTATTTACAAAAAGCTATTGCAAGATCTCCTGACCATACAAACGCAAATCTCTCGCTCGCCTGTATATCTTATGCAAATGGAAACAAAAATGCCGCAAAAAAATATTGCGAAAATTCTTTACGCGGTGGTTATATCAGCGACGCGTGGAGCATGCTTAAGGCAATCGATCCAAAAGCGAGCCTGATGGATTATGTGCGTCACCGTTATAAACAACCTGATTTTTTTAACCCGCACAAATATCCCCTGCCCGAACAATGCAAATCGACTGACCAGGTAGATGCTCTCACGGTGAAATACAGACAGTTTAATAATATGTTGCTAGATGTAAAAGACAAATACCGGCGTATGTTAGACGAAGAAAGAAAATATATCAGCGCCAATTTGGCGAACGATGTAATGAAAAAAGTCAGACAGCAAAAACCACCACTTCGCCCATTTGGCAATTTTGCTGTTATTATGATGGGAGATATTTTTGAACAGTTTGGCGAGAAAGTGAAAAAATTAAGTGCATATGATTCCACATACACAAAAAAAGTAAAGGAATTGGCAGATCAATTTAATCAGAAAACAAACGCGATTGAAAATTCTCCAGGAGATCCATGTCCTGCAGTAAATGGTTTGTCCAACGAATACATGCCACAATTTGCTTCCCTGAATGAAGAGCGGCAGCGTGAATGGATTAATCAAACAAAAAATTATTACAACGATTATGCTTTCTGGTGCTACGTTGCGTCAGTTGATGATCATCAATACCATCAATATTTTTACCAACTGGTAATACAATACCTCGACATGCTTAACAATTTGGCAACAACTGAATTGTTACAATGCAAGCCTTATTATACCTATACCAAGGACAAAGATGCCGCATTCCAATTTGAAGAAGGCAAATGTCCATTCAAAGCAAAAATCGATGTAGAAGTTGAGGAGAAAGGAGAAAAGAGCACACCGGCCAGTTTTGATATCGATTGTGAACAATTCGCTGCTAAAATCAAAATGGGAAATGGTGTTTCATTCAATATGAAAACAACTTCGGCCGGATCTACAACACTTGCCTTTACCGGCGGGCTTTCTATTGGAGAAGTGTTAGGCGGCTCTATGCAATGCTACATGACCTTCGGCGGTAATCAGCCATTTGATGTCGGCTTCAATTGGGATTATGAAATGAAATTGCCAAATGCGCTTGGCGGAAAAAACACGGCTGGATGGGGCGTTAGCAT
>DATMMJ010000348.1:0-5958 GCA_035569795.1 Puia sp.
ATGGCTTCTTTTTTAAAATAATCGCCAAAACTCCAGTTGCCAAGCATTTCAAACATCGTGTGATGGTAGGTGTCAACGCCTACTTCTTCCAGATCGTTGTGCTTGCCGCTCACGCGCAAACATTTTTGAGTGTCTGCAACACGCGCCCATGGCGCTTTTTTATTGCCGAGAAAATAATCCTTGAATTGGTTCATGCCCGCATTGGTGAAAAGCAAGGTAGGGTCATTCTTGATCACGATGGGTGCAGACGGAACAATGGTATGACCTTTGGACTGAAAGAATTCCAAAAATTTTTTTCGTATCTCTGCGCTTGTCATCATAGTGGAACAATCTTTGGTTGTTTGTTGGCCGGCTAAGAATTATATTTGTAATTCGTGCTATTTTGTTTGTCTAGTCAATGTACCTCTTAAAAACGGTGCAAATGTACGCCAATTCAGTTTCTTATGAATGCGATTAAACCTTACGATTGCGTGGTTCTATTATGAAGAAGATCAAATATTATTATAACACCAATTCGCTCCGCTACGAGAAGCTGGAGACCCCGCTGCGCATTACGCTACTGCGCGTGCTTGGTTTTATTTCTACCGCCTTGGTGACCGCGCTGATCATTGTTTCACTGGCATACAAATATTTCCCGTCCGCAAATGAAAAAGGGCTGATACAGCGCAACGAGGCGCTAAAGGATAATTATTATGTCCTGAATGACAATATCAAAAAGTTACAGGAGCAAATGGGCGAACTGGAGAAAAGAGACAACCATGTGTACCGCGAGATTTTTGAAGCCAGCCCGATACCCGACAGCGCGCGCGCCAAAGCCATGCAAAAACAAATGGAAATTCAGTTGGTGCAGGCAATGGACCAGGAAAATCTTGCAACTTCCATTGTGAATACACTAAATAATCTTTCAGCGCGTATTGCCACGCAAACAAAATCCTACAATGAAATTGACGGATTCATAAAAAACAAGGAGCAGTTGTTAGCCTGTACGCCTGCGATACAACCCGTAAGCAACAAAGATCTCAGCAGGATCGCTTCTGGCTTTGGTTACCGAATTGACCCCGTTTATAAAACCACCAAATTCCACGCGGGGCTTGATTTTGCTGCGCCGCAAGGCACACCCATATATGCGACAGCAAATGGCACCGTGGTCACTGCCGGTAACACCGGGAATGGTTATGGCAATCACGTGGTGATCTATAATGGGTATGGCTATGAAACTTTATTTGGCCATATGTACCGCGTGAAAGTAAAACGCGGAGAAAAAGTGAAGCGTGGGGAAGTGATTGGCTGGGTAGGGAGCACGGGCAAGAGTACAGGCCCGCATTGCCATTACGAAGTCCACCGCAACGGCGAACCAGTGGATCCGGTTTATTATTTCTACAATGATATTACCCCTGAGCAATACGACCGTTTGCTGAAGCTGGCAGCTTCAAGCAATCAGAGTTTTGACTGATTAAAAGACAAGCGTTTAAGGATACCTCCTCTCAGGCTCAAGCGGCATGTGTAACGTTTTTGGCTACATCCATTTTAAGGCCTATGCGGTGCACTTGAAGCTTTTTTGACCTTAGTATCTTTTCGGTAACAATCGTATCTTTACGATTCGGAATAATTTTTGCAAAGGAATATTATCATGAAGACACTTCCTCAAATTGCATTGGATTTTAATGCTGAGGCTGCTCCCCAGCCGAGCGATGAGCGTAGAGATGATGCCCCCGTCAATGTGGGCTTTCGTGTTAAGGCTTTTAAGCAGGCATTGCCTGTTGATGATCCTGAAGTATTGACTCAAGAGCCGATACAAAAAAAAATTAAATCAACTCGCGGCAGGAAATCGATTAAACAAACAGCCGCTGAAGCAGATCTGATAAACATTCCGGAGGATGAACTGCTTTTCAGGAAACAATACTACAGCATTGGCGAAGTAGCCGAAATGTTCAAAGTAAACCACTCTTTGCTTCGCTATTGGGAGAATGAATTTGACATCATCCAGCCGCGCAAAAACAGAAAGGGTGACCGACATTTCCGACCTATTGATATAAAGAACCTTCACCTTATTTATAATCTACTCCGCCAGCGTAAATATACTATTGAAGGGGCAAAGGATTTTATAAAGAAAAATAAAAAAACCCAAGAAAGATTTGAAACCATCCAGAAGCTTGAACAGATAAAAGCATTCCTGCTTGAGATGAAAGCTAACCTGTAAGCTAATCATCTGCTCTGGGTTTGGTAATGACGTGCACCGCTGTGCTTGCCCCAGCAATCTCGATATGCAGCTTTTCCATCGTTTGCATTATCTCCATGTTCACTTGTTGCTTCAGATTATTAAAATCATCTAATGGAATGGGGGATGTAAAATAATCCACGTTTACCAAAAAAGCATTGGGGGCAATGTCACTTAAAAAAACTGTGGGGCTTAAAATCATATCTTTTTGCAAAATCTCTTTTATACCTTCAACCAATTGATTCATAATATCTGAAGATACACTTAACCCAATCTGCAATCTTATCTCCGCTTTTCGTTGGGTCCTCAGCGTTAAGTTGTCCACGATGCTATCAACCATTTGCTTGTTGGGTACGGTAACATAGGTCTTCATGTCTGTGCGAATTCGGGTGCTGCGCAGCCCGATTTTTTCAATATTGCCCGAATAGCCCTGCACTTTGATCACATCGCCTGCGGTAAAGGGCTTATCGAAAAAAATGATAAAAGAGGCTATGAGGTTCTCTACACTTTCTTTTGCTGCCAGTGCAAGCGCAGCACCCGCAAGACCAAGGCCTGCGGTCAATTTGGACACTTCAAAATTAAACGCAAAAGAAAGCACCATTAAAACGCCTATTATGGCTATGATCACTTTCAAAAAATCCCTGAAAAAAACTATCAGTTGGTTATCCCTTACACCGCCTGTTTCGCTCGCTCTGCGTGCAAGTATGATGGAAATAAAATCAATGATCCGCAGCAGCAGCCAAATGAAACCGACAATGATCCCGGCTATTGCCATCCCCTGTACGATCCTTTTGGCGGGCACTTCGAAGATATCAAACTGCATTTCTTTAGGGAAACTCAATTTTTCAAGCGCTGCAAATGAAATGAAAACAAAAAGAAAAGTAGAAATGGGCGCTGCAACCAGGTTTACGAAAGCGGGTTTATCCAAACCTGCCGCGGCTTTTTTTACTAACCGGAACAGTAGGCCTGCCGCATAGCGCGAAAGAAATCGCTTTAAAATCAGTGCCAGTAATATGGTAGCGGCTACCCAGATATATTTCTTCAGTGGGTTGCTGAAGAAAATACCATTCCAGAAATCGTACATGAGGAAACAATCATTTGCTGAAATACAAATTTATCAAAATTGAATTTATCCTTCGGATTAACGATGTAAATAGATTTGCAACATATTTTTTTTGAGCACGTACACTGCCAAATTGGAGATTTTTATTTTAATGGCGTTATTGTAAGCAGGCGGAACAGGTTCCTGCAGGATATCCATTTTCCCTAGTTGATATTTATAAAAGAATTCATCGGTTCTTCCGATCATGCTTTTATCAATAACATCAAAATCTTTCCAGTTCAGCAGAGACACTTTACTCTTCAGGCTTCCATAGTGATCAAAAACATAGACGCCTTTTGTCACGTCGTACAAATACACGAGTCCGCTCTGGTCAGCGATGATAGAAGGATCGGGCACTGAATCGAACAACTGCCGGAAGTCTGTTGTCTGGTCTATCAAGGAGCCATCGTCGCCGATGTGTTTTAGCTTTGCATCCAGTTCATCGTATATCCAGATATTGTTATCATACCCAAGGCCTACAGCCTTTACCTGAAAAATGCCGAGATTGCGGAGGTCAATCGTGTTTAGTGCTCTGAGCAACCGGTCCAGCTCTACAATAGTGGTAAAATCCTTATAGTACAATAAAATTTTTAGCGGGTTGGTCACATCTATGGAAAAAATATCTCCGTATATATTCGCGGCGTTATATACCGCTATGGAATCACCATTGGCATTCAATTTTTTCAATTGGTTATTCTTATTGAGCAGATAAATATTGCTTGTGTTATCCACTGCAAAATCAACGATATCTCCTTCTATCGTTTTGCTTAAATAAAAAGCTGTATCGCTTTGTGCGGCCGCATGGTGCATGCCCAAAAAAACAAACACTGATATGAAAAAGAGGATGCGCACTATTTTTTTATGATTTTGCTTTCCATTTCGTTGAGCCAGGATTTTAACGAGAGGGTTTCTCCATCAAATACTGCGTAACTACAATAACGAATCCAATCACCCAAATTGATATAACGACTGCCGTTTTGTAACGAGAAATCAATGGCCAGGTGGCGATGCCCAAATATAAAATAGTCAAAATGTTCTTTTTGCAAAACTTCCTTACTATATATGATCAACCATTCTTTTTCTTCACCTAGAAACTGTTCATCGATTTGCCCTGTAACAGCGCGGCTTTTACGGCTGAAATAATCTGCGAGCCCCACACCGATGGCAGGTGGCAACACACCAAAAAACCATTGGCAAAATTTATTTCTGAAGATTTTCTTTATGAATTTATATCCCCGGTCGCCCGGACCAAGACCATCTCCATGACCTATATAAAATTTCTTTCCATTTCTTTCAAACAATTTTGGTTCATGAAAAACCGGGATATTGAGTTCTTCCTCAAAATACCCACTCATCCACATGTCATGATTACCAACAAAAAAATAAATGGATATGCCTGCATCGGTCAACTGTCCGAGCTTGCCTAAGATGCGCGTATAGCCTTTGGGAACCACTTTTCTGTATTCGTACCAGAAATCAAACATGTCGCCGATGATAAAAATTTCTGCAGCGTCGGTTTTTATTTCATCTAAAAATTGAACGATACGCTTCTCCCTTTCAAGGCTTTCCACGTGGTTGGGAGCACCGAGGTGAAAATCAGAAAGAAAATAAATCTTTTTGCCTGAAGGGATTTGCATCAGGTAAAAATAATAAATAAAAAAGTTTGCCTATGAAGATTGTTGGTCAACGAGAAAGACATACACCTCTTTTGGGCCATGCACACCAACTACTAGAGTTTTCTCGATGTCCGCGGTGCGGCTGGGGCCAGATGCAAATGTGATAAGCGAAGGAAGATTGTTCTGGTATTTTTCTTTGAGCATCTCCAGCCCATCTTTTATATCATATACTAACTGGTGAGTGTATGCGATGCAGATATGCACCGGTGCATACACGCTCACCGTACGCCCGCTTTGTTGGGCAGCACTCATCACAATACTGCCAGTCCTTGCAATCAACGATTCGCAGAAAGTAATGGCTGCATCACAATTGCTCAATTCTCTTTCTGAAATAATGGGAGCAAATTTTTCTTCAAGGATTTCCTTGAGTCTTTGTTCTTTATAAAATACATCCGTCCATTTATTGACAGTGATGAGCGCTGATAATTGCGATAACAATTCATTTTCATCGGTACAGAAGATGAATTTGCCCTGTAGCTTTGTAAATTTTTCCGCAAATTCGATTTCAAGCTCCTGTTTACGGACTTCAAAAAAGGAATTATTTCCTTCGCTTTGCGGAAAAGGAATAGGCGTTGATTGAATCAACGCCTGCCTGATTTTTTTGAGAATATTTTCTTTTGCGGGGGATACTTTCATTATTGTTTCACTTCTTCGGGTGCAGAAGGGTTAGCTGTTTTTCCGGTCGCCGCGCCATTTTCTCCATTTGAGTTGTTATGGTGATCGTCGTGCTCACTGACATCCAAGGCTCTCTTTTCTTCATACGGCCGCTTGCCGATCAATGCTTCTACATCGCTTTGGAAAAGCACTTCCTTATCAAGCAGGGCTTCAGCAAGAATCTTGACTTCTTTGCTTTTTTGCGTCAGCAATTCTTTGGTATGGATAAAAGCATCATCTATCAGCTTGCGCACTTCTTCGTCAATCATTTTTGACGTTTCTTCTGAATATGGTTTAGTGAATGAGTT
>DATMMJ010000349.1:0-5415 GCA_035569795.1 Puia sp.
CCTGGATAACAGCACCAGTGAATACACAGGATATCTGACCGAATATGATACTGCATTAGATGAAGTCAGGGGACAAATAAGTGACCTGCAAAAGGACACCCTGATGCTCCAGATTTTCAGGGACACCGCTTTAAAGAATGCTTTTCAGCCGCAGTTACAACAATTGAAAACCAAATGGAGGGAAGTGGACAGCGTAGTCTCGGAGAAAGGCAAAGAGATTAACACACTTAGGTCACAGGCCTCGGCTCATGCCATCACCATTGGGGAGCTCTTAAGTCGGGTGGATATGGAGCTGAAAGCAGTGGGAACTGAGGCATTCGGCAAGGAAAGAAGGTACCTATGGGAGCCACCTTCTTCCGACACATATTATAGTGAAGGTAGTTTCAAAGAATCTATTAACAGTGAACAGCAACTGGCACTGCTCTATTTTTCCAATACACGGAGCAACCGGGTCTGGCCACTGCTGCTGGGCTTTGTATTCTTTTATTGGGCCTGGCGGAACTTCCGAACCCTGAAGCGACTAAACAAACTGGAAGTTCTTGAAGATTTTCATTTTATCTATATCAATCCTCATCCGGTAGTAGGGTCAATGATATTTGTGCTGAGCCTTGTGCCATTATTCGATACGCATGCACCCGCTATCTATATAGAAACTATCCAGTTCATTTTAATGGTGCTACTGACCATTGCTTTCCGCAAGCGCCTTGCTGATGGACAGTTCTACGGATGGTGTGCGTTTATCTTGCTGTTCTTGTTACTTTTTATTACAAGAGTAATCGGCCTGTCGCCTAACCAACAACGCTGGGCAAACTTTTTTGTGAATTCTGCAGCTTTTGTTTTTGGTCTCTACTTCCTTTTCCGCCACGGAAAAAAAACATGGACCTGGGTCTGCGTTGCCATTTGGCTGTATGTATTTCTGAACTTTCTGGCAGTACTATCCAATCTATTCGGACGGGTCACCCTTTCGCAGATATTCGGTTATACCGCAGCCTATTCCTTTGCACAGGCTGCGAGCCTGGGAGTCTTTGTGAAATTGGTGCAGGAATCCTTTTTGCTCCAAATCCAGACAAGCCGGACCAGGAGAAAATACCCGGAAGAATTCGACTATACGGCTATTTCCAAGTCCATCCTTCGTTTTGCGACGTCGCTTGCAGTTGTATTGTGGCTCATTGTCTTTACGACCAACCTGAATTTGTTCGATTCGCCGAGTGATCTGCTCCAAGATATTTTCACGAGCACCCGGCAGGTAGGTAATTTCTCATTTACTATCCTAGGAATAGTGCTGTTCCTGGGCATAATCTGGCTCGCGAATTTCTTACAAAGATATATTGCTTATTTTTTTGGGGATACTGGCGATGATGCATCTGTAGATGACAAAGGGCAAAAGTCACGCCTAATGGTCACGCGCCTTATTTTGCTTATCTCGGGCTTTTTATTGGCAGTTGCGGCATCAGGACTTGCTGTGGACCGGATAACAGTAATATTAGGCGCCTTGGGAGTCGGTATAGGGCTCGGACTGCAGGGTATTGTCAACAATTTCGTTTCTGGAGTCATCCTAATCTTTGACAGGCCGCTTAGGATCGGTGATACGGTAGACATCGGTGATAAAAGAGGTCGTGTAAAGGAAATTGGTATACGAACGAGCACACTGCTCACTGACGACGGGGCAGAAGTGATCATACCCAATGGAGACGTGCTGAGTCACAATATTATCAACTGGACACTAAGCAATAACCATGTTCGGGAGGCGCTGTCTTTTAACATCGACAAGCCTGCCAACCTGGAAGATATTGGGATTGACGCCATCAAGGAAATCATAAAAAAGAATCCCAACGTGATGGAACAAAAAGATCCTGAAATATTGATAAATACTGTTAATTCCAAGACCCTGGAAGTAAAAATATTTTTCTGGGCCAAGGATTTCAATAAAAGCGATCTTACTTCCGGTGAAATCAGAGCGGCAATATATGAGCATCTGGAAAGTCGTGGTATAACTGAAGTCTGAGGTTTAGGTCAAAGGTGGATTGGAAATGAAACCTGCTCCAAAAATGTTCTCAAAAAACAAATAGCCATAAGATAAACGCACTCATTACTAAAGGAAAAACCTCAAGGGTTAATCAACTGAACCACCCAGTTGCATCTTAAGTCTTCTTTAGTATTGCAGGCGGCGAGTAAAAAAATCAGTGTAAATTATTGGTTTACAATATTTTATCAATGATGGAAACATAGGAATTCGTGTCCTAAGAAAAGGTCGTTTAATTGACCAAGGTTCCGGGGTGAAATCTGTCAAAACCTGCGCTTTTTCAATGCCAAATTATTTAATATTTGTGATAAGTGTACCCAGAAATATCTCCAATTCTATGATATTATGATGAGCGCATTACCACCTTATGTTTCTCCTGTATCTTGATAATCAAATTATTAAATTCCATCGCCATTTTCTTAACACAGGATGGCTATGATTTACCAAAAATGCGTATTATCTTTCAACCATTAACCGACGGCTTTTTCCGCATAATTTGAAAAACCCAAACGCGCGTACCCCGGAAAAAATGCTGTATACTCTCCTCCAATAATCCTTTGTCAAACATTTTTCATTCATAATCCAAACCCTCAGGGTCGGCATTGTTTTATTCAAAAAATTAAAACGATGTTGAAAACTCAGTTTACTCATGCATTTTATTTGTGTAATTCATTTTTACTCATTAGCACTTCTTTTACTGCTAACACCGTTTCTTCAGACGCAAATACTTTCCTGAAAGAAGAAGAGTTAACCGAATGCCATTTCTCCGGGACAGGGAATGAAGCGGGTGGTAATACAGGGCGGAGCCTTGATTTTTACCACGCAGATAAATCTGTAAGGTATCATTCCATTGGATCGGAGATAAAATTGAACAGAAAAGGGATGCAATTTGTAAAAAGATACATTAAGAACAGTAGTGAAAGCCTTGGCAGCGTTAGAAGGCGCAGCTTGATTCCCTTTTTCATAATCGACTCGGTATTCAACCGATATGGTCTTCCCGTAGAACTAAAATATCTCGCAGTAATTGAATCTGAACTCAAGCCATCTGCGATCAGCCAGGTTGGGGCGCTCGGGCCCTGGCAGTTGATGCCGGCCACGGCGAGGGACCTGGGTTTGAAAATCACAAAACAAACCGATGAACGCACTGATTATTATAAGAGCACCTCTGCAGCAGCTAAATACCTAAGGGATTTGTATGCGCAATTCGATGATTGGTTACTAGTGCTCGCAGCTTATAACGGAGGACCTAAACCTGTTTATACGGCGATCCGTGAATCAGGTAGCAAGAACTTTTGGGCTCTACAGGACTATCTTCCCGCTGAAAGCAGGGAGCATGTGAAGAAGTTCATTGCTACACATTATTATTTTGAAGGCCATGGAAGTGAGACAACATCAACAAGGGCAGAAAATGCGGCGTATAAAAAAGCGGCATATGGGATAGCAAAGTCTAAGCCTGCTTCAGAATTTTCTCAAAGCAAAAAGGTAAAGTCAAAACCCACAAGTACAGCACACAAGTCAGGTAATCTGGCTATACACCAAAATCTGAAACAAAGCGTAAGATCAGAAAATAGCGGCCGTAAAAATCAAAACATCGCCGGACAATTTGAGACCTCTGAACAAAAATTCAGACGGGTCATGAAACAATCAGAAGAATCCCTCAAAAGATCAAGGAAAATAATTTAAGGGATGGGCATACTCTTATGCACTGCCTAAAACATTGGGGCCTGCGCATGGAGGTTTTGGGGAGGCATGAAAAATAACTCCCGGATCCCAAAGATTTATAAAATTTGAAATCTACTTTGTCTTCAAAGTTATTCCAAAAGTGAAAATGGAAAAGCCGTTATAGCCCAGTTCGGCAAATACGCCAAAATGCTGGACAAAATAATAATGCGCACCTGCGAAGACTCCGGGCTGGAATGCGCTTCCCTTAGGCCCAACGCCATACAGATCAGGGTTATTTGGGCCAGAGCCGAAAATATATCCCAACATGACGCCTGCATAAGGATCAAATTTGGAACTTAATGCTCCAGAGTTGAGTATAAAGTGATAGGAGCCGCGTAATCCAACAAGCACTCCGGAAAATGTAACCGTTCTACTACCCGCATAATTGTATTTGGTATAGGAATACGAGGCTGTACCTCCAACGCCAATATTGCCGATTCCCAATTTATCGGTTGCGGCAACATCGATGTCCAGTGTCGGACTAACAGCTAAAGCAGATCCATACCCACTACCCCAGTACAGGTTACCTACGCCGATACCCAGGTTGACCACAACAGTACCTCTCGGGAATGCTTCATTTTCGTCACCACCACCTCTATAGGATGAATAATTGTTGGGGCTTTGCATTGCCTTGATTCCAGGGCCTGGAGATTTTTCCGTCAGAAAGTAATTAAGACTTGGAAATGGGCTGGCAATGAGGGATGAAGGGAAGTTCAAATCTTTTTGTACATCGCCGTTGGAGGAAACCGGGTGGAAAAAAGTAGTCTGTCTGGAGATCGGGTCATACTGTGCAAAAGACAAAGAGCTGATCAAAAACAAACTGAACAAAAGTGTCAAAATCTTTTTCATGGCAAATCGATTTTGGGTTACTAATATTTTAAGGCGGTACAAAAATAAGCACTGGTTGGAATAAAAAATGGCTGTGCGTGTAATTTTTTTTTGTGCAATATGCATCAGCAATTATAGTCAAGTAGATAATAAAACGGGTCGGTAGTTCAATCAAAATTGGCGCCCGCTACCATGCGACTGGCACTTAAATCACAACTGTGAATTCTGCAACTTAAACTGGTAATTGTGTAATATTTCTACATTATGATGCGATAGTTTTGTCTAAGAGGTTTGGGCATTGGCACCGGATTATCAGATAAGGCTGGATTTCTGTATTTGCCGGGGTTTAATTTTTATGGGCTTACACTCTTAAGTTATGACTATCGCATTAATTTTGAATACTCTTAAATGGTTTGCTGCAGCTGCGCTGGCGATATATTTTATGATTTGGATCCTCCGTAAACTACATATCATTCTTCCACAAAATGTGGTGAGGGCAATCTGGGCGATTCTCGTGCTACTGACTCTAATTTGGATCATTGATTATTCATTGGTGGAGGAATATATTTAAGATCGATGACTCTCGCTACTCAGGTGCGCCTGATTAGTCCCACTTCGGTTTTTTCACTTCGAATAATCATACCCGGACTAGTTAAAAGCCATCAAGAGAATAAGCGTGTACCATAATAAAAATATTCAGGGATTGGCATGAATTTTTTCATTGTCACTAAATTTTAAAAGAGTCAATTACTCTTTGCAACTATCAATAAGGAAAGCCCTGAAATATAAAACAGGAACATCGCCAGCAACAATTTATTCACGCTCTTCGGGGCAGTCTTAAA
>DATMMJ010000350.1:0-2431 GCA_035569795.1 Puia sp.
GTTTTGTCTTCTTTCAAACCTATTTTGGTTTTGAAAGGAAAATTCAGCGCGTCAAAAAAGGGCATTGTCTTGCGCAAAGGATTAGTAATCGGACAATTTGCAATTACCGTTGCTTTAATTATTGGTTCGTTCATAGTGTACAAACAGATAAAATATATGAATGAACAGGAACTTGGTATGAACATAGACCAAATGATTGTTGTGAATCCTCCCTTGCTCAGCAATTTTGACTCCGCATTCATGGCAAGGGAAAATAGTTTCAAACAAGAGGTCCGACAAATAGCCAGTGTGAAGGGCGTTACTACATCCAATACGGTAGCTGGTAATGAGATGGCCCGAGATTTTGATATTCGCAGGACAGATGATAACAGCGGTAATCATTTTACCCTAAGGCGGATGGGTGCTGATTATGATTTCATAAATGTGTACGCAATAAAATTACTCGCAGGAAGAAATTTTTCCCGCGTTGATTATAACCCAGATTATAACAAACTGCATAATATTCTTTTGAACGCGTCTGCTGTTAAATTACTTGGGTTCAAATCCAATGAAGATGCGGTCGAAAAATCAATTATGCGTGGAGATAAAAAATGGGATGTCGTCGGCGTGATAAATGATTATCACCAAAAATCGCTGCGCTATCCTTTAGAACCTCTTTTGCTGATGCCATTTTACGGTACCTACAATCCAATTTCGATAAAATTGAATACTGCAAATATTACTGCTACTGTTGCGGCGATAAAGGCAAAATACGCAGAATTTTTTCCTGGTAATTTATTCGATTACTATTTTCTTGACGAAAAATTTAATCAGCAATACAAGAACGATCAGTTGTTTGGCAAGGCCTTCAGCATATTTGCCGGCTTTGCTGTTTTTATTGCCTGCCTTGGCTTGCTTGGTTTGTCCTTGTTTGCAACGGCCCAGCGCACCAAAGAGATTGGTGTGCGTAAAGTGCTTGGCGCATCGGTATCCAACATTGTATTGCTTTTGTCAAAAGACTTCATTCAACTCGTGATCATTGCATTCGTCATAGCCTCGCCTGTAGCCTGGTTTGTGATGCACCGATGGCTGCAGGATTTTGCATATCGGATAAATATTGAATGGTGGGTTTTTGCGATAGCGGGAATACTTGCAATAGTAATAGCCCTGGCAACTATCAGTTTTCAGGCTATCAAAGCTGCGATTGCAAACCCGGTTAAGAGCTTGAGGACGGAATAATTAGCCAATAGGGAAATGGACCACTTTAAAGGGAATATTAATAATGTAAATCCATGGCTGCGTACCGGAAGCTGTACTTCATGCACCCGAAAAAAAAGTTTATGGTAAAGAATTTTTTTAAAATCACTTTTCGCAACCTCTTTCGCAATAAAGCATTTGCAGCCATTAACATACTCGGGTTAACCATTGGCATGGCAAGCACCATGCTTATCTTACTGTGGGTGCAGAACGAGTTGAACTATGACCGCTTTTATAAAAACATAGATCGGCTTTACATGATGTATAACCGCGATAAGTTTGGTGGTGAGTTGCACGCGTGGAACAGCACGCCCAAGATTATGGCAGCTACCTTAAAGAAAAATTACCCTGAAGTGGAAGACGCCTCTAGGTTTACCAATGTCACTTTTCTGGTGACCGTAGGTGAAAAACACCTGAATATACGGGGCGCCTTTACGGATAGCGGATTTCTGAATATGTTCAGTTTTCCTTTGCTGAAAGGCGATGCTGCACAGGCTTTGACGGGCAATTATGACATGGTGATTACAGAACAACTGGCAAAGAAATTATTCGGGAATGCAGATCCAATTGGTCAAACGGTGCGTATAGACAGCAATGCCAACTTCACCGTGAAAGGTGTTCTTAAAGACCTGCCAAACAACACATCATTCGATTTTGAATATCTTCTGCCATGGGCCTTCATGAAAAAATTGGGCTGGGACGACGATTATTGGGGAAATAATTCCGTAAAGACTTATGTTCTCCTAAAGCCCGGCGCTCTTCACACTGCATTTGATGCAAAAGTGAAAAACATTACAACAAGCCATTCTGATGAGACGGAACAGGTTTTCTCGCAAGCCGTCAGCAGGCTGCATCTGTATTCCAAAGATGAAAATGGCAAACTGGTAGATGGGCAGATAGAAACCGTAAAGCTGTTTGGCCTTATCGCAGCATTTATTCTTTTTATTGCGTGTATCAATTTTATGAATCTTTCCACTGCACGAAGTGAAAAGCGAGCAAAGGAAGTTGGCATAAGAAAAGTTGCTGGCGCATACCGTAGCAGTTTGATGGCGCAATTCATAGGTGAAAGCATAGTAGTTTCATGTATTGCTTTTTTCATTGCGATCTTCATTGTCCAGATTAGTCTCGAGGGTTTTAATCAGTTGACAGGCAAATCCCTAAAAGTGGATTATGCAAACCCCTTTTTTTGGTTTTT
>DATMMJ010000351.1:0-2742 GCA_035569795.1 Puia sp.
CAGCCAGTGGAACTTCTATTTTAGCTAACGGTGGCAGGCCATATAATGGTGCACTGGCAGATCCCTATCAAGCAAGTGGGGATGGTGGAGGGGGAGGTGGAGCGGGGGGCACCGTCTTAATTAACGCTTTGACAATCAATGGGTCAATTAATATTTCTGCAAATGGCGCAGATGGAGGCAATTCCAGTTATCCATTTGCCAACTCATGTATGGGTCCTGGCGGTGGGGGAGGTGGTGGGATAATTTGGGTCGCGGGGGCTGCTTTTCCCGGCACTATCGTTCCATCTGTACTTGCCGGACAAAATGGAGTAATTAGTCCTAGTAATACTTTCGGATGTGCAGGTTCTGCCAACTTTGCCGCACCAGGCGCTAACGGCGGCACACAAGCGAATTATGCTCTTCCGGCCGGCACTACAAAAGTTTGCACACCCCTTCCTATTCCTGGACTACAGTTCTTTACGGGGGCATTGGCAAACAATGGGGCAGTGCTAACATGGTTGATGAATGATATTGAAAATGTTTATTCATATCAGCTACAAAGTTCCCTTGATCAGTCATCTTACCTGACGCTAGCTGTAATTAAAAATAGTGGTGAAAAAAAGCTCAACTATAACGATGACAGAATAATTGAAGGAACAGTTTACTATCGTTTGATGATGACCAAGGACGATGGATCTGAGTATTATTCTCAAATCGTAGCCCTCACCAGGAGTTCAAATGATCCCGTTAAATTTATTTCACTTCAGCCAAATCCTGCCCGGGATAATCTTTCAGTTATTTTGTATGCTAAATGGGCTGAGCAGGCCAATGCGATTATTTTTAACGCCTATGGCCAGCAAATAATTTCACATTCCTCTGTACTAAATATCGGGTATAATAAATTGAACATCGGGGTCGCAAGCTTGTCAGCAGGAGCGTACTATTTCAAAATCATAACCAAAGATTTTGAAGCTGTAAAGCCTTTTATTAAAAGATAGCCAAGTGTGCTTTTTAAAAACCTGCCAACGGTAATGCGCATTGATTTTGTTGCCATTGTGTACTGCTTTAATAATCAATTATCCATAGACGTTACGCTCATGTCTTAACATTTTATTAGATTGGTCATTTGCATTGTATTTAATTTTATAGTACCTTTGCACTCAAGTTGAATTGAGCATTAGTACAGTACTACAGTTGGGATTTATAAGTTGACACTTTCTTATTTGACGATTCTTCAGTGCCTCTCCCGGTTGCTCATTTTTTAATAATCGCACAAACAAAAAAAGGACATAGATTATGAAAGGGAATTTTATGCCATCGCTAATGCAGATGGACAATGAAACACTGCAACATTTAGTTGCCGAGGTAAAAGAGACTATAGCTACAGAGCTTGAACTGGCAAAGCCAGCAAGGCCTTCCATTAAAGTGGTTGACTTATGGAAAATTGAAAGGAACAAGAAGTCTGCAACAAGAACTTTTGCGCAGAAAAGAAATCATATTCCATTTATCTAAGCAATCACTCAAAGATACTGCTGTACCTCTTTAATCGTAAGATCTTCTCCGGAAGATCTTTTTTTTATCCCTTAGATTATTCCCATCTTCTGCATGAGGAATGAAGCGTTTTTATTTTTTGCAACTCCCGGTTGCAATGTATAATCGAAATGAAGTTCTCCTTCCTGTATGATGCTTTCAAAACAATAATTGTCGATTTTATCAGGAAATGCGCTTTTCATTTCGCTCAATGAAAGATCATGCGTTGCAAACAGAGAAAGACAGTTGTATTGGAGCAGTTTTCTTATAAATTGCGCTGAGCCATGTGTTTTGTCTTCTGAGTTGGTACCGCGCAATATTTCATCGACCAATACCAGCGCAGGCCTTTGGTCTGACAATTGCAGGATGATGTGCTGCAGCCTTTTTAATTCGGCCATGAAAAAGGAAGTGTGTTCCTGCAGCGAATCACTTACTCTGATAGAAGAAAGTATGCCCATCGGGGAAAAACAAAATGAAGAAGCGCAAACCGGAGCGCCACACTCTGCAAGCAAAAGATTGACGCCCACTGCCCTTAAGAAAGTTGTTTTGCCTGACATATTGGAGCCAGTAACTATATGCAATTGGGTTTTTATGCCAATCTCAAAATCATTGGCCACACTGTCACCCTCTCGGATCAATGGATGAGCCATTTGCGTTGCCTCAATCACCAGATCGGTTTCTTTAATCAAGGGATAAGCATACGCCGGATGGTTGTATGCAAAACATGCAAGAGAACTCAGGCATTCAATATCCGCTACACATTCAATCTGTTTTTCAAAATCAATTTTGTTTTTTTCTTTCCAATTCTCCAGTCCTATCACGCAATGGATATCGTAGAGAAAAATACTGTTAAGTAGTAGGTAAACGGCCATATTCAGCCTCTGGTCAAAAAAAGAAGTAAGCCGCGAAAGCCTTTTGATTGCCTGATGGGCTTGCCCGGAAATTACCTGCAATTGCCGCAACATAAGGGATGAAGACGGATTTGCACGGCTGAATATTTTTAGAATGTCAGCGTATTGATTCAGAATCTTTTGTTTTTCACCAATCAACTTGTGTTGTGCGTGGATATATCTTGAAAAAAAACCGGTAACCACCCAACTTGCGATAATGCCACCGGCAAGCGGCAAATAATTGCCAGACTGCAGGTAATAAAAAATTGCTCCAATATTGAAAACAGGCAATGCCCACCTTACCACCAATAGCCAAATTTGTTTATGCATACGAGAGGACGTT
>DATMMJ010000352.1:0-8561 GCA_035569795.1 Puia sp.
CGCTCCACGGCTCATATTGCGAAGGATAGAAAGCGTCTGCGGCAGGCCGGATCTGCACAATCACCGCGTTCATGCCATTAGCTTTGTGCATGTCCAATATCTTGATAAACTCCACTTTCTGGCTGTCGGAATTATAGTTCCCTTTGCTTGGCCAGTCAATATTATCCACTGTTGCTATCCAGGTTGCGCGAAACTCATATTTCGGTTGGGCGTAGCCGTGGAAAGTGATAAACAGTAACGTCCAAGTGGAGAGCGTGAGCAGTATGATGCGCTTCATTCTTTCAGGTTAGTTGAAAGCTGCGAAAGTACATTATTCTGCACTCCGGATTTTGTCAAGCAGGTGATTTAACGTTTTTGCATCTTCCTCACCGAGGTTACTAAGCACTCGATCCATTTGGTCACTACACATGTCCAGTTCTTCCAACAGCTTTTCTCCTTTTTTTGTGATAGTTATGTCAACCAGCCGGCGATCGGTCTTGCAGACATTTTTTTTGACCAGTGACTTTAACACGAGCCTGTCTACAATGCGGCTGGTGTCACTCATCTTGTCGAGCATGCGTTCGCGGATCTGAAGAGTTGACAAGGGTGTATGCGCTCCGCGGAGTATGCGCAAAATATTGAATTGCTGGGCTGTGATGTCATGAGATTCAAAAAGAATCTTCATCTTCTCACTCACCCAGTTATAGGTATAAATCAGATTGATGCCGGCTTTCTGGTACTCATTGCGAAATCTTTGCTGGTTAATGTCTTTTTCAATGCCCATGTAATAGTAATTAAAGGCTAAAATTAGTACATTATTTACCAATGGTTAAACAATGGAATACGCCAGTTGCATCACGACCCACAAATGATGGGATTCATGGAGCAAAAAGAATTCAACCCACTGAGCCATTTTTAATGCGCCGTATTTGGGATGGGTTCCTGTTCGGTTCCATTGCTCGAGGCTCAGGCTTTGCAGTGTATTTAAAATGACCAGACGGTCACTGTTAGTAATGGATATCAATTGGGGCAAGGATAATTTCAAATATGCATGAAAAAGACTGTCACTGTCTGCCACATATCTTTCAAACAAAGGATTTTCTTCCTTTCCCATGCGTTCTATCCGGTGGATAAAAGTCGGCTGATATGCGCACAAGTGAACGATATTCTCAAAAGCACTCCATTTATCGGGGTTGACACGCAGTTGCAATTGCTTTTCCGTGTAGTCCTTTGTCAGTTGAGAAATGGTCTTGTGCTGGTTTTGTAAGCGCGCGGTGGCCCAATCGGATAAAGACATGGAATCCTATTTAATCATTTTGAAAATCTACGGATCAACCGTCGCCCCATACTTTGGTGCCTTCGGAGCAGTTGGCGCAGATATCGATGTTCCTGCGGCTTTGCAAAATGCTGCGGCGGAAACGCTCATACCGGTCATCATGCCAAATTTCTTTAAATGTTTTTCCTTTTAAGTCGCCCAACTCGTGCTGGGCGTCTTTATCAAAGCAGCATGGCACCACCAGCCCATCCCATGAAATTACAGTCGCGTGCCACAAACGCCAGCAATGGTTTTGCAGCGCATTCTTTACCTCCACAACGCCTTTTTTATTTTTTTTGTAGCGGCTGTATTTTTCATTTTTCGGGATCAGTTGGTTCGGGTCATTTTGATAGTCATATACCTGGGCAGTTTTAAACCGTACTTCCCCAACGCCAGTTTGTTTTGCCAATTTCTTAATGTCTTCAATCTGGTGTTCATTTGGCCTTACTACCAAAAATTGAAAAAAAACAAAAGGCGTTTTGCTTTTCAATGCTTTTTTCCACTTCATAATATTGCTGGCGCCTTCCAGCACTTTTTCAAGCTTGCCACCAACACGGTATTGCTCATATACGGTTTGGGTTGTTCCATCAATAGAAATGATCAACCGGTCAAGACCGCTTTCCACGGTACGCTTTGCGTTTGCATCATTTAAATAATGCGCGTTTGTAGAAGTAGCTGTGTAAATACCCTTCTCAGAAGCATATCTAACCATCTCTAAAAAATCAGGATTTAAATATGGTTCACCCTGAAAATAGAAAATAAGGTAGAGTAATTCCTTAGACAGCTGATCAATCGTGGTGCTGAAAAAATCCTTTTGAAGCATCCCGGTTGGCCGTGTAAATGCCCTAAGGCCGCTTGGGCATTCGGGGCAGCGCAGGTTGCAGGAGGTGGTGGGCTCAAAGGAGATGGACACCGGATAACCCCACTGCACTGGCTTTTTGGTCCATTTGCTGATGTAGTAGCTGCTGAGTACTTTGGTTCCATTCCACACACGGCTGAGCGTGAGCTTGGAAAAAAGATTGATGGTATCGTTCCAGTTAAAAGCGGGCATCCCAAAAGCAAAATTAAGTAACGTCGCACCAAAGGCCCATAATAAAAACGAATCGCCCCGATTTAAAGCGGCAGAATCTTTATGTTGCGAAAATAAATAGGGGCCCCTGCGTGCTTTCCTTGAAATCCAATATGACCGCGCAATGGTAGCTCTGCCATCGGAGTGCTTAACCAGTCCGGGATTTCCGTACCATCGGGATTTGTCCTGGCAGAAGTATATAACCCCATATCACACGTATTCACGAGCTCCCCGTTCAGCACGATCCAAATTTTTTTTCCTTTGCAGGTAATTGTATAGTGATTCCACTCACCCGGTTTTTTTACAGTTCTTTTGGTAGGCGCCTGGTGGCCGAAAACCGCGGCACACTGCCAGTTTGGTGACACCTTGCTCCACACGGGAGAATAATCATCTAGAATTTGAATTTCCACAGAATGCGGTATCCACTCTTCCATATTGCTTGTGTGCACTATTACCCCGCTATTGGTGCCTTCTGCGTTTTTAAAATCAAGGTCAAGCACAAAATCATCGTACTCTTCCTTGCTCCATATACACTGGTCCTTGGCTGCAGTCATCACCCCATCATGGATAGTCCATACACCAGATGGGAAAATACCATCCGAAATGTTGCTATTGAACAAGTCCACCCACCCTTTAGCGTGCGTGTCGGGACGAGTGTATGCACTGTCCCCTTGAGCTAGTAGTCTATCAGTAAATACACACAAAATAAAAAGGCAGATAAAAATGATCTTTTTCATGGGCGCTATTTTTTTATGCTGTATAGAAAAAAAGTTAGAAATTTTACTCCGAGCGATAATAATTATCCGGGCCGGTCAGCACTTTTTTCCATTGCCGTTGATGGCTATCCTGCCATTTTCTATTTGGATGTATATTCCAGTTAACTGTTTTTAATTGCTCTTTTATAAAATCTCTTTGCTCCGGATGAACAAACATAGGGTGAAGATAAAACCACTGGAGGTTCCGAGTTATCTCTTCCCAGAAAATTGCGAAGCTTTCGTAATAGGTTTCAAAGACTTTCAGCTCGTCTTTATTTTCATCATAGGTGCTGTGGTTATAATAAAATGTAATCTTCCCCCCATCCACTATACGAAACAGACTTCCGCCGCTTTGTTCAGAGCTGATATCAAAATACAGTTCTCTGTTCATAATTTTTTTTGAAACAAGATCAGTTACAAATGTATTGAAAACAACAACACCTGTTATTTCGATTGTCCGGTCATGGGCGATTACAATTTGTGATCAGTTCAGCCATAATTTTTCTACTTTTGTAAATGCAATTAATTTTTGAATCATAAAATCATCTGTATGTCATTGCTGAACAACAACAACAAAAAGAAAAAAGGGAGCAAAAGCATACCTGCCGCAAAACCAGGGCTACAGCACGTTAAGGGAAAAGCAAACACTAAGGGGCTTTCAAGAAACACAAAGCTTACGGGAGGCTCACAGCGAGGTTCTTGACCTGTTATCTTTGGGAAATTATTTCCACATAATTAAAAACCGCCGACAAAAAGCCTCGGCGGTTTTTGATTTTTAGAGATGTTTCAAGGATTTTCTGCTGTTTTTGTCTCAGCAAGCTTTGCATCACCGCGAGCTTTTTCTAAATCTTCGTCAAGCTTGTACAGCGCATCGCCGCTCGCGTTTTTGCCTCCTGCAATCTTGATTTTATTAAGCAGCCCCAATGCCAGCGTTTCTTCTTCGGTCTGCTCTTTTACAAACCATTGCATAAAATGCCAGGTGGCCCAATCCTGTTCATCGAAGCTCAATTTAACCAGTTTATAAATGGCCTTGGTATTATCTAATTCCTGCTCAAAAACCTTTTCAAAACAATCCTGGACGCCTGTCGGATTAGCTGGCACAGCAGGTATTGGTTCAATTTTAACCTTCGCTCCCCGTTCTAGAATATATTCAAGCATTTTCATCATATGATTGCGCTCTTCCTCAGCGTGGCGGAATAAAAAATTGGCGATCCCTGAATATCCTTCACTGTCAGCCCACGCCCCATAAGAAAGATAAATCTGTGAAGCATGCGCTTCTTTAGTCATTTGTGCGTTCAAAAGAGTGCGAAGCTTTGGTGATAAGCGATCAGTGTTCATTTTTTGAGTGTTTTTGTTTGGTAATTAAAACCTAAATACTGTGCCAGCAATAATTTTCACGCTCCCCAACGAGCATTTAATTTGCCTGTAACCTTAATTCAAAAAGTGGCGTCTTATAGTGGAAAGCAGTTAGAAAGTTAAAAAGGTTACGAGAAAACAAATTAATTATCACATTAAAATACTTGTTATGAAACGCAAATACATCGATACGCTGACCTTACTGGCAGCATTATCCGGAGGTGGCAAGAGGCGCACCAAAAGGGCAGCATGAGTAGTTCCAGACCTAAACAGTCTCCGCCAGTTCAGGGCTCTCAAAAAAATATTAAAAAACCTGCATGTTTGCGGGATTTTTTTATTTTAGGGGCGTTTGCGCTGGCATTGCTATCCAAATCATCACAGCCTTGATGTCATTAAATGAGTAATCGCTGCCCAATTTTTCTTTCAGAGCGACCGAAGAGCTGCCCGGTTTTTCTTTGATCGCCTGCAAAATATCTTCTATCTTATTTTTTGAAACGATATCTCCTATCTTAACATCTCCCGTAATGAGGAAAGAAATAAGATGGCCTTCAATAGTGCTAGTGGTAAGGCCGCGCATTTTTGCAATAGCATCCACCTTCCTGCCTTGCTTGAATAACTCCAAAGAAAGGAACTTCGTCTCTCCTTTTTTGGATTTAGAGGACCGGTTTTCGTCCCCTTGTCCTTTAAGTGCAGGTTTTGATTTTTTTTGATCTTCTATCAACTGCAGCAATCTGCTGGAGTCCCCGCCGCTCATTAATGCTTCAGCCAGCTGCGCTGCATGCTCGAGTTGTTTACTTTTTCTTTTGAATGCCGTTTCCAGATCATAAAGGTCCTCCAGGTATTTTTTTATTCGTTGTTTGATTTTTACTTCCCTGATGTGACCCTGCAATAAAAGATATACCTCGTGCATTATCTTCTCAAAATAATCCACTGCTGCTGCAACGCGCGAGTGGAGTAGTTTGTATCCGTCAGCATTTGCTGAGAGCAGCAATTGTTCCAGTTGCCGTGTAAATTTTATGGCCCATTGTTGCTGCTGCAACACCACCCCCTGGATCTCCTTTGCCCACCGGATAGCAGCTTCTTTATCGGGAATCAGCCTCGTCTCATACTCTTCAAAATGTTCATCAGCGTGCTTAACTAATTTTTCCCAGTTAAATGATTCCAGGAGCGAGCCGCTGATAAAGGCTCTTTGCTGCTGACTTAATTCCTGGGCGAGCAGATCACCCTCCATTTCTTTTTTTAAAAAAGTCACTACCCTTGGGTCCGTATGTATCGCCTGCGGTTGAATCTTGCTGTAGAGCACTAGTCCTTTCAGCGAAGTGAGCCTGCTGAGCGCTACGTATACTTGACCTGCCGCAAAGGAATCACCTGCGTCGATGATCGCTTTGTCAAAAGTCAATCCCTGGCTTTTGTGGATAGTGATTGCCCAGGCCAGTCTGATCGGATATTGGGTAAAAGTACCGAGCTCTTCTTCTTCAATTTTGTCTTTTTCCTTGTTATAGGTATAGCGGATATTTTTCCATTTTTCCTTCTCCACTTCCATTTCATTTTTCTCGCCTGGAAAGCGCACGTAAATTTTATCCTTCTCCATTTTTGAAATGCTCCCTATTTTTCCGTTGTAATACCTCCTGAATTCCCCTTTATCATTTTTGAGGAACATGATCTGTGTCCCAGGTTTCAGACGCAGC
Organism: Puia sp.; assembly: GCA_035569795.1. GTDB lineage: Bacteria > Bacteroidota > Bacteroidia > Chitinophagales > Chitinophagaceae > Puia. Next base: position 6,163 of record DATMMJ010000352.1, read on the forward strand.
TCCCTATCAGCGGGCAAAGCATTTTCATTAAAATCTCCCGTGATTAAAGCAGGGAACGTAAATAGTCTTCCGGATAATTTTTTTAATTTATTTTCATTGATATCACGGGCTTTGTTGTTATGCGTGGTAAGGGTGATGTAATGGTCTTGATCCGGCGGCTCATAGCCAGGCTTAAAATGCTGATCTAGATGCTCGAGGTCTTCGGGCGAGGTGATGTTGTCGCGGATATTATTGAGAATACTGATAAATCTTGGCTCGTTCTGGCGATAGATTTTTTTAAGCTCTATTAAAACCGGAGGCGCCTCGTGGATTACTAAGGCATCAAAAAAGAAAGGGCTTTTGTAGTGCAGGCTGAGCAAGTTTTCCCACTCATCGTTTTTTACCACAGGTGGTAATTGCAACAAATCGCCGATATACAATAGTTGAACGCCACCAAAAGGTACCAGCGGCTGCTGGCGAAAATGTCTCAGAATGGTGTCCACGGCATCCAGCATGTCTGCGCGCACCATACTCACTTCATCAATGATAAGCAGTTCCAGTTCCCCGATCAACTCACGCTTATCTGCGTTGAAACGGATGTTCTTAAAAAGCGTATGTTGGTTAACGTCAGCGCTGTTCCATCCACTCCGGTTTGTTGGTATGAATGGGCCAAAAGGTAGTTGGAAAAATGAATGCATGGTAACGCCGCCAGCGTTGATGGCAGCCACACCGGTAGGTGCTACTACGGCTGTTTTTTTAAATGAATTTTCTTTGATGTATCTTAAAAAAGTGGTTTTGCCCGTGCCCGCTTTACCCGTTAAAAAAACGTGCCTGTTGGTTTGGTTCACAAACTGCACTGCCATTTGAAAGATATGGTTGGAAAAATCCGCTAACATGCGGGAAAGTTAAGGATAAGTGCAAAACAGACAATACCGGGTTTGAGGTCACCAGTCCAGCGACGATAATTATCAGCAATTCATTTTTGATGCAACCCAGTTTTTAGCAATAAAATTTCTGTTAGTAATTATTCCCATCATCTATTGTGCCAAGCAAACTCCTATTCGTAAATTGCACGCATGCTGGATTACTTAAGTGAACTTAACGAGCCGCAGCGTGAGGCCGCTACCCATATGGACGGGCCACTCATGATCGTTGCCGGGGCTGGAAGCGGCAAAACCAAAGTGCTTACTACGCGGATTGCCCACCTCATTTCAAAAGGTGTGGATTCCTTCAACATACTGGCGCTCACTTTTACCAACAAAGCTGCCAAAGAGATGAAAGAGCGCGTCGAAAAAATCCTCGGCAACACGGAGGCACGCAATCTGTACATCGGTACATTTCACAGTGTGTTCGCTCGGATCTTGCGCACAGAAGCACCACGCATGGGCTATCCAAACAACTTCACTATTTATGATACCGACGACGCAAAAAGCGTGGTGAAAACGGTCGTGAACGAATTGAACCTGGATGATAAACACTATAAGCCTTCCACGGTGTATGGCCGCATCAGCAGCGCAAAAAATGCGCTTGTGACTGCCCGAGATTATGCAAACGATTATAATATCCAGCAGGAGGACATGCGCAGCCAGCGCCCGGCCATTGCCGTGATTTATGAGGGGTACGTCAAGCGCTGCTTCAAAAACGGCGCCATGGATTTTGATGACCTGCTACTCAAATTTTATGAGTTGTTGAAAACTTTCCCTGATTCGCTGAGCAAGTACCAGCGTAAGTTTAAATACATACTCATCGATGAGTACCAGGACACCAACCCTGCGCAATATGAAATTATTAAGCTGCTTGGAGCGATGCACGAAAATGTTTGCGTCGTCGGCGATGATGCCCAAAGCATATATAGTTTTCGTGGCGCTACCATTCAGAATATTTTGCAATTCCACAAAGATTATGATGACGTCAAGGTGATCAAGCTGGAACAGAATTACCGCAGCACACAAAACATTCTGCATGTCGCCAATGAAGTCATCAGCTTTAATAAAGGGCAGATCGAAAAAAGATTGTTTACAGAAAATGCTGAAGGCGAAAAAATCAAATTAGTCCGCACCATAACAGATAACGAAGAAGGTAAATTCGTTGCCGATACCATTCAGGAACAAAAACTCAGAAACCATTTTAACAACAGGGATTTCGCAATTCTATACCGCACCAATGCACAAAGCCGGGCCTTTGAAGAAAGCCTTCGCCGCATGGGCATTCCCTATACCATATACGGCGGCATGAGTTTTTACCAGCGCAAGGAAATAAAAGATTTTCTTGCCTACCTGCGCGTCACGCTCAATCCCAAAGATGAGGAATCGCTCAAGCGAATTATCAATTTTCCGGCTCGCGGCATAGGCAAGACTACCATTGATAAAGCAGTCCTGCTTGCTAATGAAAACAATATCTCCATGTGGGAAGTGATGGAG